>NZ_VPAV01000060.1:0-3246 GCF_013418995.1 Acinetobacter sp. YH12106 | reverse complement strand
AATATCAATATAATCAATCAAAAATGCAATATTCATATACTTATAAAAAGAATATTCACGATAAAAGTAAAGAATTAGAAATTAATGAAACAGTTTCTATATTAAAACAGAATCCTGAAAACCAGATTGGTAAACGATTCCAAAATAAACTCGATGATTACTATGAGAATTTTGAACCTGTCATCAATGAAGTGGACCGCGATATTGAACGTCTGAAAGCACTCAAAGAAGCGGAACAGAGAAATGATGCTAGCAGAAGCGCACAGAAAGCTACAAATGAGCAGATAGCTAAGGATGGGCTAGAAACGTACCAGAACGATCTAAAACGCGAAAATGAGCGTTTTAGAGCGATTCAAGCGCATTCTAAAAATAATGATGTTGAGAAAAAAATAGATCGTGATAATGATTTGAGCTTTTAATTTATCTAAACAATAAAATCAATTACTTAGCGAGTGTCTACGAGCGACGCAATGAAAAGTCGCTCCACCCCCTCCTTGATTACAGTAGCTCCCTGTTGCCTTGGCTCGGTAAGAGCCGAGCGAAGCGACCAAACATCATTCAACTGCATTGACTTATGCCATGTTTGGAATTTTAAGCAATTTGCTTGTGGATGGTTTTAAAAAAGGATTTTAAGGATTTTAAGGATTTTAAGGATTTTAGACCCCTCTGAAAGCCTTTAGTAGAAAGGCTTTCAGAGGACATTAACTGAGTTTTTCCGAGTCATTAACTGAGTTTTTCCGAGTCATTAACTGAGTTTTTCCGAGTCATTAACTGAGTTTTTCCGAGCATTTAATGAGTAAATTATGCAATACTCATTAAATGAGTTTGATGATATAACTCTGTTTATATAAGAAAAGTGACTTTATAAGATGCCTGAAAAGTACGTTGTAAAAGATAATGACCTCGTCAAAGCTTGCTTTAATCTCGGTTTGAATGAATACAGACTGCTGTTGCTTGCAATGATTTATGCTCGTGAAGCAGACCCTTTGACGTATGAAACACCGATTGAGATCAGAGCAATGGATTTTGCTCAACAATACACGCTTGAAGCTAATACTGCTTACGAAGCGATGCGAGAAGCCAGTAAAACGCTGATGCGTCGAAGTTACACGTATCAAGACAGATACAATGGTTATGAAGCAGTTTCAGACGTGAACTGGGTAACTCAAGCAACATACGTTCCAGCAGCCGGAATGCTTGTTCTTTACTTAACACCTCAAACCATTAGATTGATTAGCAGACTTGAATCACACTTTACGAAATATCATATTGATCAAGTCTCTAAGTTCAAAAGTAAATACAGCATTCGCTTGTATGAACTTGTCATAAAATGGAAAAGTCAGAAAAAAACTGAATTGTTTGAAATTAACAGTTTTAGAGAAATGCTTGGTGTGACATCAGAATATAAGCAAATGTCAGATTTCAAAATCAACGTGCTAGATCGTGCAGTTAAAGAAATCAACGAACATTCAGATATCACTATCAAATATGAACAATTCAAAACTGGACGTGTGATTAGTAATTTTCAATTCAAGATCAAACCGAAAAAACCTGTTGATGTTAGAAAACGGGAACAGGTTGATCAGAAAACTGGCGATTTATTTGTTGAACTAAGTGCCGCACAACGTCATTTGTTTGCATCAAAACTTGCACGCCATCCCGGCATGTCTAAGTATTCTCAAGGCACAGAGGGATATGACCAGTTTGCTGTACGTATTGCTGAGATGCTTTTAGATGAAACCAAGTTTAAAGAGATATATCCGATTCTATTGAAAGTTGGATATGTCCCACCGAAGTCGTGAGACTTCGCCTGGGCAACGCACAGGTGCAGGGTTAAGGGAAGGATTCCCTTGCTTGCGAAACCTAAATTTTTTCGAAGAAAAATTTTGGTGTAGTAAGTACACCAAAATCGAATTTAGGTTGACAAAGCAAAATCAAAAGCAAATATTGAACGTAGTTTAATTTTTTGCTTTTGGATTTTGCGATGACTGATTTCGTTATTCTGAGACACGCTAAGCTCAAATCTTACGGTGAAATTGGCGGGTCACTTGATCACACATATCGACTTATTGATACTCCTAATGCTGATTTAAAACGTGCTGATCTAAATGAACACGATTTCAATAAAAAGACTGATGTTGTTCAAGCAATAAAAAATAGGGTTGATCAACGTATAAAACAAAGACCAGGTAATGTTTTATGTGTTGAATATCTTGTCACTGCTTCACCGACCTGGGATGGATGGGGAGATAAAGACAAAGAGACAGAGTTTTTTAATCTTCAAAAAGAAAGACTTATAAAAAAGTGGGGAGCTGAAAATGTTATCTCTACTCACATTCATAGAGACGAGACAACACCTCATTTAATTGCTTATATCGTGCCATTTGATGAAGAAAAACAGGCACTTAACTGCAAAAAATGGCTTGGCAATAAAACATTACTAGCAATTGAACAGACAGAAGCTGCCGAAATTGTTGAACATCTGGGCTTAAGTCGTGGCATTAAACACTCAAAAGCTGAACATCGTACAATCAAACAGCATTATGAGATCGTTAATCAGATCAATGAGATAAACGAGTTCAGCCCAAGTATTGATAATTTGCCAAAACCGAACTGGTTAGAATCAAAAGAAGATTATGCTAAACGTGTTATTGATGCTGTATTACCGGACTATAAAAAAGCAAAAATCGAAGCTATCCAGAATGTTGCAACAAAAGAAGAAGTTACAGCACTTAGAGAAATAGCAAAAAAAGCGGAAGTTTATTTGAATGCTTTAGATGATGTACCAGAGCAATATGTCGATATATTCAACAACAAGATAAAAGAAACAGCTTCATTAATTAAAATTAAAAATGAAAATATTATTCAAAAAGAAGTTGAAGAATATAATAAAAAAATAGAATTAATTAATGCTCATAAAAATAACTTTGAGTGTTTTTATGAGTATTGCAATTCAGAATTAAATAATAAGATTAAAAATGAAAAGTTACTCAAAAAAGAATATAATAAAACAGAAAATTGGCTTAAAAAGAATGATTTAACAGATAAAGAGATTGAAAAAGGGTGGAAAAATGACGGCTCTCAAATATATATTGATAAGCCGAATTTTTATATGTCTGAATATCAATATAATCAATCAAAAATGCAATATTCATATACTTATAAAAAGAATATTCACGATAAAAGTAAAGAATTAGAAATTAATGAAACAGTTTCTATATTAAAACAGAATCCTGAAAACCAGAT
>NZ_VPAV01000059.1:0-3461 GCF_013418995.1 Acinetobacter sp. YH12106 | reverse complement strand
ACCGTTTTTCCATTTCTGGAGCATAACGCTGAACCCAACGATAAATTGTACTGTGATCCACATTTATGCCTCGTTCAGCGAGCATTTCTTGAAGTTCACGATAGCTGATGCCATATTTACAATACCAGCGCACAGCCCAAAGAATGATTTCACCCTGAAAGTGCCGACCGTGGAAGGGATTCATCTGCTGTATCTCTAAATAAATAAGATATTTAGCTTATCATGTCAGCCTATTTGCAACAGTGCCCTTTAATGAAGATTAATGAAGTTCCTGAGATAAGGATTGTTTTGCCAATGCATGATGCAATCCTTGTAGAAGCACCAATGGATTTTGATGAAGAGATTATTAATGAATTTATAAATGTGTTTACACAACATTTTAACAAAGAAGTTCAAGGTAAGGCTTCGGTGGATTCATTTTTTATTGCTTCATAATTTTTAGATAAATTTGGCAGCAGTTTCGCTGCCAAATTTTAAATATTTCAATCATTGAAGAAAGAGAAAAGCCCACCAACAACAGCCGTAGCTAACCCCGCAGTTAGAATAACAGGAGCTGCAACAACAGCCGTTGCTCCTAAAGCGGCAGTACCAAGAGCAGCACTAGTAGTAGTTAAGGCACCAGTTGCAACTGTTGCAGTGCCGGCTCCTAAAAATCCTCCTATAGCAGCATTAGTGAGTAGAGAACTTCCTAAAGCAGTTGTACTCACTGTTGTGGTCGTAGCGATAGGGATGGCGGCTGCGACTACTGTACCTGTTCTCAGTAAGCTATACGATACTAAGGCAGTGCAAGTTTGTTGCATAACAGCTTGTACTTGCTCACTACGTTTTTTTCCAGTTACACACCAACATGCGAAATGTTCGCAATTATTAAATAGGAGATTGTAATCGTCTTCCCCTAAGAAATTAAGTGCTCTACTAATGACTTCATCAGGAGAATATATCTGTTGATCTGACGGATAATTAATGGCAGAAAAATAGTCATACCCCCCTAAAAAGTCTTCTAAAGTTGTTAGTTCAATACAACCTTTTTTGAAGGCTTCAGCAAAACCAGAGTAGTGAATGACTTGGTTATCACCGATATAAATACCATGGTGGGTATAAAAAACTCTAGAAACTTTAATGTGTTGGCCTGGTTTTAAATTATTCATAAATTAACTCTCTTTGGTTTAAAATTAACAACGTTTAAAACTGTTTATGTTGTAAGTGGTAATTAGATCTTCTCCATCAAGAACAACTGTTATTCCACCCTTATCTAAAATCTTTAGAGCAATTCGGCGACTTTTTTGAAGCTCATGAAGTTCATTCAAAATTTCTTGATAAGAAGTTTGATTCTTTTCTTGCAATCTCCATCTTAAGTTTTTGATTTTATTGTCTATATTTGACAAATATTTTTGGGTGGTTTTCCTGTTAATAATATATTTATCACCTCGTACACTCCCTTCCGATAGCGCGAACTCCACCATTGATTTAGTACATCCACGTTGACTCATTCTTTGATGCATATGATTAGTAAATTGCATGACTATCTGCCCGACTATGTTTCCCTTCGATAATTTGATTGTATGAAATAAAACCAGTGTTTATAATGGGTGGATAGGAATGTACTTTTATAGACACTAAAAATGCCAAGAATTTCAAAACAGCAGAAAGCCTTTTTCAATCTTTTAGATCTAGTTTATTTTTATGAAATTTCTCATACTTTATTAAGTAAGCATGATTCAGTTTATTTTTATGAGTTCTTTTTAAATTTAATCAATCACAAACTAATTGAATATAAGATTCCAGATGAAAAAAGAAATATTTATAAGCATTACTTAATTTGTGCTTTAGAAATATATTTAAATAATGAAAAAGATGAATATGAAAAAATGATTAATTTTTTGAAAAAAGATATAGGAATGTCAGAAGAAAGTTATATAAAATATTGTAATGTAAGAGCAGATTTTTCTCTTGAGAAACTATTTTCTTTTATTAAAGAAAAAAAACTAGATTTAGATATTTTTATAAAAATATTTTCAGAAGTTTTTGTAGAAATTAAAGAAGCTGGATATGAGCTGGATTATATATTTAACTTAACAGTTAGATCCTTTTTCTTTGACTTTGAAAAACCAAGTTTAAACTTATATAAAAAAATAATTGATTATGATTTTATCGGAAAAAATAATGAAACTGATATCCACTTTGAGGAGGATGATTTTTTACTTAGATTAAGTCTTTTAATTGAATTTGAATTATTTAGAAAGTATATGAAAAAAATAATGACTTTTATTAAGTTGGAGAAAATAGAGTTACACTTTCCTAGTGATAATCTGTCCTTTGAAGGTAGAAAGCAGTTAAAGGATAAGTATTTCGATATAGTTGAAACAATGTTCATAACAGTAAAGAATTTCCATAAAATAAGTCTGCCAATCGCATCTAAAATTGGTAGTGAAAATTTTAATAATTTCTTTATCTATTCAAATGACTTATTAAAGAGAGAAGTTTTTTTCCCTGGAACAAAAGCTAGATGGGCAAGTATGCTAGGAGCTTATGAAATTTTAAGTTTTCTGTGTAATGGTAGCAAAACAGCTATTTATTTTGAGGAGTCTAATGATACTTTGACTCTTAGTGATCAGGCAAAAATTATTTTAGAAGATAATGGGATAGAAATTTCTTCTAGGACTTTATATTTAAGATATAAAGAGTTAAAAAAATTCTATAAGAAAGTAAAATATTATGGCTATTTGGTTGCAAATACTCAGAATATACTTGAATGGCAAACTAGTGACAGTAGTTATTATGATATGACAATTAGGTTTGATCCTGAAACTGTAAAATTAAAATCTGCCCAATATCAATTTTATTATGAATCTAACAATAAAGAAAATGAGAATAAAGATGAATTAATAATTGAGTCTAATAACATTCATTAATTTTTAATTGAACCATTGTAATAATATTTACAATGGTTCAATTAAAAATAAATTCATATTCAAAGCTACTATAGGGAGCATTAATTTTTATGTTGGTTACGAAAAAAAATCTACTTTTAAGCAACCAATAACCATCAACATATAAATATATTTTAGTTGGGTTTGTTGGTAATATTATCGGAAATATAGGAACATCTTGATTGTTGGTGAGATAAGGTGGATCTATATATTCTATTGACTTTTGCATAATATCCAATATGGATTTAGCATGTTCATTAATATATAAGTTAAGCAAAGGTGTAAGTGTGAATCGACCACATTTATACAATCCTGATTTCCTTGTAACATAAATATTAGTTCTATGCTTACGAGGTTTAAATCTGATGTTATCTATAAATTTTTCTATAATTTGATCTATAGATTAGACCTCTTGCGAAAGTAAAAAATTGTTTATACTAGTCCCATGAAATATGAAAATTTAACTAGATTTAATGATGGGGAATTTAAACGACTTGTTGGCGTTCCTCGTCCATTATTCTTAAAAATGGT
>NZ_VPAV01000058.1:0-3548 GCF_013418995.1 Acinetobacter sp. YH12106 | reverse complement strand
AAGCAGCGACCTATGGCCATGCTTTATCACGATTAAAGCGAGAAGGAAAATGTCCAGTAGATATTGAGCACAGGCAGATTAAGTATAAAAATAATGTCATTGAATGTGATCATGGTAAGTTAAAGCGGATCATCAGGGCCACATTAGGATTCAAATCTATGAAGACGGCTTATGCCACAATTAAAGGTATTGAAGTCATGCGTGCACTACGTAAAGGACAAGCATCGTCATTTTATTATGGCCAGCCTCAGGGTGAAGTGTGTCTAATCAACAGGGTTTTCGGTCTCTAAGCACTTTTTAAAGGGAACATCATCGACTCAAATCTCTATTTGCAACAGTGCCAAAAATACCGACCGACCGAAATTTCAAGAAATGTTGAACTATGTCCGGGAAGGGGACCGGGTGATTGTGCATTCCATGGATCGTTTTGCGCGAAGCCTAAAAGATTTGGTCACCGAAGTAGATAAACTGGTCAAACGAGGGATCGCCATCCAGTTTGTAAAAGAAAATATTACTTTTACGGCCCAATCCACCCCGATGGATAATTTGATGCTGCAACTGATGGGTGCTTTTGCACAATTCGAACGTGAGATTATTCTAGAGCGGCAAAAGGAAGGAATAAAATTAGCAGCAGCTCAAGGGAAATATAAAGGCCGTGTCCATAAATTGAATCTCGATCAGGCTGAAGCCCTACGACAAGCATGGAGAGAAGGGAAGTACTCATCAAAAGTTGCGTTAGCAAATGCTTTTGGTATCAGTCGACAGGCTGTTTATCGGTATTTAAAGTAGATCAATTTGGACTACTCCCAGTATCCTAGATATGAGGTAGCCTCATTTGGAAGTTGCCTCAAATTCTTCTGGGCTCATTCCGTCGAGATGTGAATGACGCCGGATTCGATTGTAAAAAATCTCGATATAATAAAATATATCTACACGAGCTATTTTTCGTGTTTTATAGATCTTCTTTTTGATCCTTTTATTTTTGAAGCTGCTAAAAAAATTCACCATTGAATTACGAGATGATCGGGATGAGTAAAGCGTACCTTTTCATTTAATATAAAATCTCTTATTTGTAACTCACTTTTGGACAAAAGTAAGTTACATTCTTTTTTTTAGATATCTTCCATACGAACAACTGATACATTTGAGATTCCCATCCCTTTTAAAGTATCGGAATGGTATTGTTCATCTTTAAAATCATAGAATGTTGCAACCCATTTGGCATCAGGCTTGACCGATTGAGTTAACTTATAGAAGTAAGGTAAATCCACATCAGCGAGTGAGTGACCAAGAACGTAAACCTCATCGACATTACTGAGTCTTAAAAAAGTCTTTGTTATTTTCGATGATTTTATCCATCCCTTTGAATGTTTTTGAAAAGTATTGATTGATTCCATTCTTGCCACGCTGAAAAGAATAATCGTACTGATCAGTCTCTTCTAAGCTGAGTGGGACCGTAACAATCCGTGGCATGTGCAAACATCGTTTAACCAAAAATATCTTTTCGCATGCTTAGTTGTTTTTGTCAACTTAACATTGTTTGTAGTGACTTAGACTAATGTTTATTTGAAATTCAAATTAAACAAATTTATAAAATAAAACAACTACTTAAATTTAATTATTTTAATGTGGTTCCGTTAATTAGACCACTCAATCTAGTTTTATAAGTGATAAATCCGCTCGTTATTGAGGATACTCCTGAAATTTCAGAACAAGATACTGAGCACAACAAGCTAATCAAACCAATCGTCTGCTCTGCTTGATACATTCCCCCACCAAGCTCGAAGCTAAAGTGGGGGGCTTATCGGCCAGTGTAAATCTAGATTTACGGCTTTAGATGCTAGTGGTTCTGATCATTAAAATCTAGTTTCAAAATAACCATCTAATTTTTTGAATTGTTTACCCTGAATTCTATTCAGGAATTGAGTGACAATAATTGTGACCTCTGCAATATCTTCATCTGTACTTCTTATAGCATTATGAACATCAAGCTTAGTTCGCCAATTCGTTGTTTGTATAGAACTCTCATCTCCCTTTGACAACAAAGGTAAGTTCAAATAAGCAATCTCTCCAAGATAATCCCAAGAACAAAAACTTTTACCTTTTTCCTCAAATAAGAAGTTTTTAGCACTTGTGAATGCCAAAACTTCTTTACCATTTTTCATAATTTTCTTTAGAAAAATATAGTTAATTTGCTCATTGATCTTGGTTGGATTTTGATGGTCTGGCAGGAACGTCAAATAAGATAAAACTGATACTTTGCCTAATGAAATATTAGGATTTATCTTTGTCTTACAATACTCAAACAAGGTTCCGTCAAAATTTTCATATACACCATTATTAGGTAAGTTATAGAAATCATATTTTTTTGATATGTCTTCAAGAATGAACTCAAGTGCTGGATAAATACCAATAGCCATGCACTCATGTAACCTATTCTCTGGATACTTTTTTATATCCGCAAAAATAGTACGACTGAAATGAACAAGATTTTCCCACAATACCTTTTCTTCAAAATTATTTTTTTCAACTGTGACTATTAGATTGTCAGCTACTTCTTGTTTCTTCGTTTGAAGTTCTTCTTTTCCCTTAGCAATTTTTGCTTGTTTTTTTGCTTCTTCCCTTTTTAATTCTTCTTGAGCTACACGCTTACGTTTTTCTTCCATCATTTTTTCATACGCTATATCTTCCTGACTTCGTGTATCTTTATAAGGTTGCGCGTCATGCATCTTAAATTTTCCCGTATCAGAACGGTAACCCAAGTAAAAAATTATAAAAGATATAATGATTGCGATAATTAAAAGTGTCATTTTTCAGTATTTTATGAAGAAGTTATAAAATTATACGAGATTTTTCATGTAAAACCATCATAAACGATATGGTTAAAATAATTGTATATCCACCGGTAATGCTCCCCTCAAATAATTGAACTTAAAAGTAGAAAATCGAATAGCCTTAATTTAAGGAGATTTTCTATGAAAACATCTAAATATTCAGACAGCTTAATCATGAGTATTTTGAAGCAAGCTGAAGCAGGAACTCCAGTTCCAAATCTATGCCGTGAACATGGAATGAGTTCGGCCACATTTTACAAATGGAAGTCCAAATACGGTGGCATGGATCTCTCGATGATGACTCGATTGAAAGAGCTAGAAGCTGAAAATACTCGTCTTAAACGTATGTATGCCGATGAGCGACTCAAGTCAGATATCTTACAAGACGCACTGTCAAAAAAGTTTTAAGGCCAATTCAACGTAAATCATTTGCTCAGCACGCTGTTGAGCAATTTGGTATTTCAGTGAGCAAGGCCTGTCTCATCTTTCACGTTAGTCAAACCTGCTATCGTTATATGGCTCAATTAAAAAAGCAGAATATAATCATCGCAGATTGGCTGATAAAGCTCACCAATGAGAATAAAACTGGCACTGTTGCAAATAGGGATCTGAGTCGATGATTTTCCCTTCAAAAAAGCTTAGAGACCGAAAACTCTATTTACTAGCCAAACTTCTCCTAGAATATTACCGTTATAAAATAATGAAGCTTGTCCT
>NZ_VPAV01000057.1:0-3630 GCF_013418995.1 Acinetobacter sp. YH12106 | reverse complement strand
TCTGAACCGATTGCAACAATTGCAAATTCCTTTGTCTGATTTACAAACTGCCTTAACAGAGAATAATGAAAACCGTGGTGCTGGCTATATTGAGAAAAATGGACAACAGCTAACGGTTCGTGTTCCCCACTCTATTGTAAACAAGACATTTTTATCTTTTATATTCAATGGCTTATTTTCCTGCTAATTGGTAATACCATGAAAAATACCATGCTCAGAAAAGGCTTAACAATATTTTGAAAAATTGCCTACTGAGCGCTGCCGCACAGCTCCATAGGCCGCTTTCCTGGCTTTGCTTCCAGATGTATGCTATTCTGCTCCTGCAGCTAATGGATCACCGCAAACAGGTTACTCGCCTGGGGATTCCCTTTCGACCCGAGCATCCGTATGAGACTCATGCTCGATTATTATTATTATAGAAGCCCCCATGAATAAATCGCTCATCATTTTCGGCATCGTCAACATAACCTCGGACAGTTTCTCCGATGGAGGCCGGTATCTGGCGCCAGACGCAGCCATTGCGCAGGCGCGTAAGCTGATGGCCGAGGGGGCAGATGTGATCGACCTCGGTCCGGCATCCAGCAATCCCGACGCCGCGCCTGTTTCGTCCGACACAGAAATCGCGCGTATCGCGCCGGTGCTGGACGCGCTCAAGGCAGATGGCATTCCCGTCTCGCTCGACAGTTATCAACCCGCGACGCAAGCCTATGCCTTGTCGCGTGGTGTGGCCTATCTCAATGATATTCGCGGTTTTCCAGACGCTGCGTTCTATCCGCAATTGGCGAAATCATCTGCCAAACTCGTCGTTATGCATTCGGTGCAAGACGGGCAGGCAGATCGGCGCGAGGCACCCGCTGGCGACATCATGGATCACATTGCGGCGTTCTTTGACGCGCGCATCGCGGCGCTGACGGGTGCCGGTATCAAACGCAACCGCCTTGTCCTTGATCCCGGCATGGGGTTTTTTCTGGGGGCTGCTCCCGAAACCTCGCTCTCGGTGCTGGCGCGGTTCGATGAATTGCGGCTGCGCTTCGATTTGCCGGTGCTTCTGTCTGTTTCGCGCAAATCCTTTCTGCGCGCGCTCACAGGCCGTGGTCCGGGGGATGTCGGGGCCGCGACACTCGCTGCAGAGCTTGCCGCCGCCGCAGGTGGAGCTGACTTCATCCGCACACACGAGCCGCGCCCCTTGCGCGACGGGCTGGCGGTATTGGCGGCGCTGAAAGAAACCGCAAGAATTCGTTAACTGCACATTCGGGATATTTCTCTATATTCGCGGTTCAGCAGGCATGTCCCCTTTGAGGGCGACCCGACGACAGGATAATCGACCTTATGGTGCGCAAATATTTCGGCACAGACGGTATTCGTGGCAAAGCCAACGAAGGCGCGATGACGGCGGAAACCGCCTTGCGCGTCGGCATGGCGGCTGGCCGTGTCTTTCGTCGCGGTGACCACCGCCATCGTGTCGTGATCGGCAAGGATACGCGCCTGTCGGGCTATATGCTTGAACCCGCGCTCACAGCCGGTTTCACCTCGATGGGCATGGACGTATTCCTTTTTGGCCCGCTGCCGACAACGTAATAGGAAGAATAAACGCCCTTTTCACCCAAGTCCAAATTAATTTGCCGATTCCATAATCAGGGTGTATTACAATTCCATAGAGTTTTTCAATCCAGGTGGTTTAGCTGATAACTTAACGATTGATCAGCTTCTTCGTGAAGATTACTCGCCATGGGCGCGCAATAAAAGGATATCTGCCACGTTCAAAGAAGCGCATTTTATTGAAAAATATGGGTCAGGCATCAAACGAATCCAAGAAGGCTTCGCATCCTATGGTCTGCGTCCCCCTGTCTTTGAAAATTTCCAGCACGGTTTTCGAGTTATTGTCTCATCAAAGCTACTTTTCGAATCTAATGAGGGAGTAAGTGAGGGAGTAAATCTACTATTTAATCAGATAAGAACTAATCCAGGAAAGCGTGCACCATTTTTAGTAAACGAGCTATTAGTTCCTGTCAAGATAGTAGAGCGGTGGCTCAAAATCTTAAGAGATGATCATAAAATCGAGTTTCGAGGAGCTCCTAAAAGTGGAGGATACTGGCTAAAATAGAAATCAATGATACTCTTAAGTGGCACCAATCGAACTCCTATTTTAGCATTTAAAAAAGTATCCTCACATCATTTTATTGAACAATACCTAAGGCTGCTCTGGCGGCATTGATATGATTATCGTCGTTGCACTCTACCGCAAAAGCGCCATATGCTAATGGAGCTGCAGCAGCCCTCTCTATAGATTGTTCGTAGAGCCTATCCCATATCGTTCCGCCTTGTTTAGCATACTCCGTTATCAAACTCTTCAGGCTATCCTCTCCAAAAACCGATACGTGACCAGAAAAGTCCAGTGCAGGATCACCCATATGCGCAGTAGACCAATCTATGATACCAGAGGTCTTACCTTCCTTCGAGGTTAAGACATGCCCTGCATAGAGATCGCCATGGATGAAACAAGTGAATTCAGGCCACAAAGGGTCATTGTCCAACCATCTACGGTATCTGTTTTCCAACGGCTCGCTGATACCTATCTCAGATTTCACCAAGTGGATACGGTCAGCTATTTCGGTCCTCAATTCACTTGGAGTCATTATTTTCAAGTTGCTCTTTCTCACATCGTCAGCTGTAATACGATGTAATTCGGCCAATGATTTTGCCAGAGACTCCACATAAGCTATGCTATCGCGATCTATGTTCCAAGAAACCTCATGTGTTATCGCATCGAATGTCAGAGCAGGCGCATCCTCCAGTAAAGGGTAGGCTATTAGGCGCTCCGATACAATTTTCCAATCAGGGACATTGATCGACAGGTTTCTTTTGGCTAAATCCAATATTCTACTTTCATTTTCGATTTGTTCAAGCATATCGCTTCTTCGAGGTATACGGAGTACCCAGTTCTCACCGTTTACTTCCTTTACAAAGGCAACTCTAAAGTCGATGCCCATCTCATTGACGCTCATCTCTTCCGAAATTCTCAGCCCATGCTCTAGGGCTAATGTTTGCATATCTTCGATTGTCATTTCTATACTGTTTTCTTTTATTAAATTGGTACCAGTTCCCCCGACAGGACATTCTGAATGTCATATACAGGTGTAACACTTTACCCATATTCTTTTCGTATGGATAACACTTCCCATCAGGGAACAAAAATCTGATACATGAATTAATTGTGAGACAGTAGACCTACTGTCGCATTGAAGCCATCTCGGCGACTATTTGATTAGGAAAACCAAGGCTTTGCCATCATAGCCTTATCATAGAAGTATAACATAGTTGTAAAGATAGAAAATTATTTTTTATTCATCCATGATGTTATTATTTTATAATAACATCATCTAAACATGTCCTGTCGCTCTTTTGTGCTGTGATATTTCATACCTATTAACTGCTTTCGTTTGAATTATACGACGTTCTACTCACAATAGGGCAAGGGTTACTCATTCCGTAGGATGCGGTTCACGTATAGGAAGAATAAACGCCCTTTTCACCCAAGTCCAACAGCTTTGGACCGCAGTTGACTCTTTCGACACCCCTGCGATGCAACCCAATCCGGCTGACGGGGAGCCAGCAACGCTGAAAATTTAC
>NZ_VPAV01000056.1:0-4124 GCF_013418995.1 Acinetobacter sp. YH12106 | reverse complement strand
AGGACAAGCTTCATTATTTTATAACGGTAATATTCTAGGAGAAGTTTGGCTAGTAAATAGAGTTTTCGGTCTCTAAGCTTTTTTGAAGGGAAAATCATCGACTCAGATCCCTATTTGCAACAGTGCCGTTTTCGGTCTCTAAGCACTTTTTAAAGGGAACATCATCGACTCAAATTTCTATTTGCAACAGTGCCGGAATACATAAGATAAAAGCTAACCATATTTTATTAGATATTTACTTGTAAATCTTTACATTATTCAATTACATCAAAGTTTTTCCAACTAAAAAGTGAATAGCCACCAAAATTCTAGACATAAGGCAAACCCACTTTTAAGATGACTGATTCGAATACAAGATATCTTGCAAAAGTCACTTATCGTATTTTATAAGCTTGAATGTATCTTTAGAGTATACCCTAAAGTAACAGCCTAAAAGTTCGTAAAATTATGTACCATTTAAATGATTTTTAATCATATATAACATGTAACTTTGGTATTAAAAATTTATAATTTACGAAATTGTTCATTTTTCTTCAATTGGGGCGTGAAAAAGTGAAAGGCCAAAAAGTAGGGTATGTCCGGGTCAGTTCTGTCGAGCAAAACACTGGACGTCAACTTGAGGGAATTGAAGTCGACCGGATTTTTGTTGATCGTGCGTCAGGTAAAAATACCGACCGACCGAAATTTCAAGAAATGTTGAATTATGTCCGGGAAGGAGACCAGGTGATAGTACATTCCATGGATCGTTTTGCGCGAAGCTTAAAAGATTTGGTGACTGAAGTAGATAAACTGGTCAAACGAGGGATCTCCATCCAGTTTGTAAAAGAAAATATTACTTTTACGGCCCAATCCACTCCGATGGATAATTTGATGCTGCAACTGATGGGTGCTTTTGCACAGTTCGAACGTGAGATTATTCTGGAGCGGCAAAAGGAAGGAATTAAACTGGCATCAGCTCAAGGGAAGTACAAAGGTCGGGTACATAAATTGAAACCTGAGCAGGCTGAAGCTTTACGACAAGCATGGAAGGAAGGGAAATATCCTTCAAAAATGGCATTAGGTCAGGCATTCGGTATTAGTCGTCAAGCGGTATACCGCTATTTAAAAGCCGGGGAATAACTCAATTGAATTTTCGACTATATTTAGTTTAGCTTATGAAAATGAGGGAATGTGATAAATCTATGAAAAAGCCTATTCGAGGGGGGAGATTGAACTATCATACTGATTTTAGATGACCATTTAATCAATCACCCCAGATGTTTAGAAAAGAAAAAACCCCGGCATCCTGCTGGGGTTTTTAGTATTGGTTCGCTCGGTATAACTCTTGTTGTACCTTACTTCAAAGCCAAAATCTTTCGAGCACCATTAAGTACGAATAAAGAAACCAGTATACCAATGATTAAGTCTGGATAAGCTGATCCCGTCCATGCCACGAGTACACCGGCAAATATGACGCCCATATTTACCACAACGTCATTCGCTGAGAAAATCCAACTGGCTTTCATATGTGCGCCATCTTCTCGATGACCAGAAATAAGATATAAGCATGTCACGTTAGCTATAAGTGCGAGCAGGCCAATAACAATCATGAGCGTTGATTCTGGCTCGCTTCCAAACATGAATCGTCTAATGACGTCAACAATCACGATGACAGCGAGTAATAACTGAATCCAGCCTGCAAAATGAGCTGCTTTTACTTGATATTTCGCAGCTTTCCCGACGGCATATAGCGCAATACCATAAACGGCTGCATCGGCAAACATATCTAGAGAATCAGCAATCAATCCTGTAGAAGCAGCAATAATACCGCTGATGAATTCTATAAAGAACAGTAGAGCATTAATGCCTAATAACAGTTTAAGTACTTTAGCTTGTCTTACAGGATCAGGTTCATTGGGTAGGTCACCTGAAGAAAGCTGTGTTTCATCAAGTTTCGCCCCAAAACCCAGTCCTTCAAGTTTGGCCGTAATTTGCTGAATCCCTTCATTATGGAAGACTTTCAGTTTTCGATTGGGAAGATCAAAAGTAAGACCTTTAACTGCTTCAAGATCTGCAAGAGTCATACGGACCATTTGCTCTTCAGCAGAGCAATCCATTTTAGGAATGGTGTAGGTACTTGTTTGCTTGGCCTGTTGATTGCTTATATAAGTTTCAGTCTTCACAAGCTTTGCCCCAAAACCCAGTCCTTCAAGTTTGGTGGTTATATTTTCATCTTTTTGATTATGTAGAACCTTTAAAGAACGGTTAGGTAAATCAAAGATGAGTTTTTGAACACCATCAATTGAAGATAGCGCCATACGAACCATCTGTTCTTCCGCAGAACAATCCATTTTGGGAACTAAGTATTCACTCATGTAGTGCGAATCTTTTAAAACGTTTTCAGTGCTTAAATTTTCTTTGGGATCAGAACCACAACAGGATTGAGCGGTATCTTCACAACTGTTTGAAGTGTTACAGCAAGGAGATGAAGATTTTTCTTCTTCCTCTTCACCACAACAGCTAGGCGTATTATCACAATTCTTTGAATTGCTTGCTTCTGCAATTGATGGATGATTTTCTTGTTGAGATTTCTTATCTTCGCATGGTGTTTCTTTACTACATCCACAACCACTCATAGTTATACCCATTAAAAAAATTTATAAACTTTGAATATTAGAATCCCTATAGTTACTATAGAGTCAAGATTTTTTGGAAATACCAACTCAATGCATTTAAAAATTGGTGAACTCTCTAAAAAAACCTCATGTTCAGTATTAACAATTAGGTTTTATGAAAAGGAAGGTTTAATTCCGGAACCCGAAAGAACGGAAGGAAATTACCGCCTTTACGATATAGGCTATGTTGAGCGAATTAAGTTTATTTTGAATTGCCGAACTTTAAATATGAGTTTGAATGAAATTCGTCAATTACTTACCTATAAAGACAAACCTGAGAAAAATTGTTCAGATGTGAATGAATTAATTGACTTACATGTCAGTGCTATCAGAGAAAATATAATCAAGCAACAAAAGCTTATTGAACAATTATCTGATTTAAGAGGTACTTGTGATGGCTTATGTACAATTGACCAATGTGGAGTTCTAAAAAATCTAGCTTGATTATCTAGACCTATGCTTTTTTCAAAAATTCTGTATATCTTTACTTAAGGCTGCAAAAAGTTTAAGGTTACTCAAATTCTGTGATCAGATCTTTGATAGATCTGGACAGCTTCTTATTGGTGTTTTAAATACAGATTTGTGTATGAAGAGAAAAACATTTCTAATCCAGATATTGGTACTCTTATTCACATTCCAGAATATTTGGAGTGTGGCAGAGGCTGCGTGTCTGCATGAAATGCCAAACATACCCAATTCAATACTCTCTAATCCAATCGATTTAGACGAAAAGAGTGATAGTCCTAGTCAAGCACTTTATTCCTTAGAAAACTATAAAGAAATTTATGACTATTGTCAGAAGGTTTGTTTTAACGAAAAGTGCAGTCATTTCTCAAATACAATCGTGATTCAGATTGACCCACCCGATGATTTGAAGCTTAAAACTCATTTTGAGACAGTCCTTACACCATCTTATTTGGGAAGAACTTTTTATAAATCCCCTTATCTGAATCAATTAACACCCCCTCCTGATTTGCCCCTACTATTGGTGGGGTAGTCTTATAAAAGCCCACCACTCCTAATCTCATTATGTGTGGGGCATTTCATGTCAAAAAACAAATTATATCAGGATACTTCTATCCTGAATTTATCCTGGTCAGCATTCCGTACAGGTGTCTTGCTATCCGCAATGATCAGCTTGAGTACTTCTGTAGTCGCCAGTCCTCAAGATTTAACGCTGCGACAAGCCATTGATCAGGTCAACCAGTATCAAGCGTCCCAAAATTTCTGGGAAACGCAAAACAGCATTAATGCCACGAATCTTCAGCAAAGTAAGCTGTTTAAAAATCCTGAACTGTCAGTTGAACAAACGGGATTTGGTTCAAATAATGAAAAAGAGCTTGCCATTGGCATATCACAACCCTTGGATATTTTTGGTGAGCGAAAAGCAAACCAAAAATTAGCCAGTCTCTCTACAGATAAAACAGCACTGAAGCAGAAGATTTATCAAGCGCAAATTGAGCTTGCAGT
>NZ_VPAV01000055.1:0-4313 GCF_013418995.1 Acinetobacter sp. YH12106 | reverse complement strand
CGAGTGCCCCAGCAGGGGTGTCATCGGGTCGTCATCCACCGCATCCGAGGCCAGATAGCTGTTTTCGACATCCCGTTCCAGCAGGCCTTGCCGTTCCAGATAGCGACCCACCCGGTGGGCGATGGTGTGCGTCAGCTGGGTGAGCTCTGGGCTGGTCGGCGCCTTGACCCAGCGGAAACGCGCTGAGCCGTGGGATTGCTCGACATACACACCGTCGAGAAACAGCATGTGGAAGTGAACATTCAGATTGAGCGCCGATCCAAAACGCTGGATCAGGGTGACCGCGCCCGTCTTGGCCACTTGGTGGGTATGGCCCGCTTTCTTGACCAGGTGCGTGGCAATGACGCGGTAAACGATGCCCAGCACCCACCCCATGATCTCGGGCCGGCTGGCAAACAGGAAACGCAGCTGAAACGGGAAGCTCAACACCCACTGACGCATGGGTTGTTCAGGCAGTACTTCATCAACCAGCAAGGCGGCACTTTCGGCCATCCGCCGCGCCCCACAGCTCGGGCAGAAACCGCGACGCTTACAGCTGAAAGCGACCAGGTGCTCGGCGTGGCAAGACTCGCAGCGAACCCGTAGAAAGCCATGCTCCAGCCGCCCGCATTGGAGAAATTCTTCAAATTCCCGTTGCACATAGCCCGGCAATTCCTTTCCCTGCTCTGCCATAAGCGCAGCGAATGCCGGGTAATACTCGTCAACGATCTGATAGAGAAGGGTTTGCTCGGGTCGGTGGCTCTGGTAACGACCAGTATCCCGATCCCGGCTGGCCGTCCTGGCCGCCACATGAGGCATGTTCCGCGTCCTTGCAATACTGTGTTTACATACAGTCTATCGCTTAGCGGAAAGTTCTTTTACCCTCAGCCGAAATGCCTGCCGTTGCTAGACATTGCCAGCCAGTGCCCGTCACTCCCACTCGATTGTAAACAAGCACACAAAACCCTTTAGTGACAACAATTTGCAAGAACTATCAGGCTCAGTGCCATGAAAAATACCATGACCAGATCATGAGGTTGAACACGGCTTGCGCCGGCAGCGTTCACGCTCCTGGTCGGCGATCTCGCCCGGCTGCAATGCTAGCTCAGCATCGGTCATGCGCTCCAGCACGTCGCGTAGGCGGATGGTGCAAGGAATGGGCGGCAGCTCGAACTCATAGCCGCCGGCGATCATTTCGGCCGCAATCTCCTCGGTGATGAAAAACGGCTCGTCGTCTTGGTTCGGCTTCTTCATGCCCTTTCCTCCTGGCGCTCATCCTGGCCGACAGCGGCCAGGGCATCGGCTTCCGTCAATGCGTCCTCCACGAACGCGCCGTGCTGCTTCGCTTCGGCCTGGCTGACCTCGGCCCATATCCGTTTCACCTGGGCCGCACTGTACCCGGCCAGCTCGGCGGTCTTGTTGATGCTGTAGCCGGACTTGCGCAGCGCGACAACTTGGGCGCGGCGCTTCGGATCAGCACGGCGGCCCTTGTACCGCCCGGCCTGGCGGGCCAACTCAATGCCTTGGCGCTGGCGTTCGCGCCTGTCCTCGTAGTCGTCGCGGGCCATCTGCAAGGCCAGGCGAAAAAGCATGATCTGCACGGCTTCCAGCACGATCTTGGCGACGCCCTGGGCCTCGGCCGCCAGGTCGGATAGATCGACCACGCCAGGGACGGCCAGGCGTGCGCCTTTGGCCTGTATCGAGGCCACCAGGCGCTCGGCCTCGGGCAAAGGTAGGCGGCTGATGCGGTCGATCTTCTCGGCAATGACCACCTCGCCGGGCTGTAGGTCGCCGATCATGCGCAGCAGCTCAGGCCGGTCGGCGCGTGCGCCGGATGCCTTCTCACGGTAGATGCCGGCGACGTAGTAGCCGGCGGCCTTCGCGGCCGTAGTGATCGCCTCTTGGCGTTCCAAGTCCTGCGCGTCGGTGCTGACGCGCAGATAGACCCGCGCCACCATCGGCGCGGCTACTGGCTTCGTCCTGCGCATACTTGCGGGCTCCTTTGGGCATACTCAAATGCACCCATCTTAAACTGGCAGCTAATGTACAAAAGTTGATAGAAGCACACAAGTTCAATTTTGCACTTCTGCCCCACTATTGCAAAACTGCTTGTTAGTAGCCGTTTTTTCTTACTGTTTATAGATTCAATAATTTTTGAAACGAAAAATTGGGACTAAACATTTCGGTTTCGTTTTCTGTCGATTCGTCCTGCGTATCTTTTGCATAAACAAACATTTGTTGTTCGTAGTTTTCGATGGCATTTTCAATACTTGTAAATTCTCCGTTTGTAAGGTTTTCAGACAATATCAAAGCATCCAATAATCCCGTATTTACACCCTGTCCTGCAAAAGGCGACATCAAATGAGCAGCATCGCCAATCATTGTTATGGGTAATGGACGGTTACTTTTCCAATCATTGTTCAAAGGAAATTTCCTTGTGGGCAAGCATTGAAATGTTGATACCGAACGTATTAATTGTTTGTAAACTTCACTCCATTTGGAAAATCTTTTCAATAAAAAATCGGCAACGCTGTTTCTGTCCTGAAAATCTAAGGGAATTTTATTTTTCCATTCATCGGGCGTTTTAAAACTAATTCCTAAATACAATGCACCATTATTATTGGGATTGGCAAACAATAAAATGCCCTGATGTCCCGCCATTAATCGGTTGCCGTTGCATAGCTGAAAAAATCCGGGACAGTTTATTTCCGGTTGAAGAATATCAGCTTGGATGTTGAAAGTACCGGTTTCTTCAACTTGCGTGTCGGTAACAAAGCTCCTTATTTTCGACATTCCACCATTGGCAAGAATAACCAAATCTGCTGTTTCACTCGGTTTATTCTCAAAAGTTAGTGTCCACTTCTTCTTACCAGGTTCAAGCATAACAAGTTTTCTATCCCAAATAACCGTGTCGTTTTCTAAACTATTCAACAAGATAGCCCTTAAGTCATTTCTGTTTATTTCAGGATTGTCAAATCGATTTTCGGGCTTTACATTTTTTGTGGATAAAATATTGCCTTTTTCATCAGCAATATTTACACCCATTGGTAAGGCTAAGTCATAATAAGTTTGTAACAATCCCGCTTTTTTCATTGCTTCCTGACCTGAACCTTTGTGTAGGTCAAGGGTTCCACCAAAAATTCTTGCCTCTCGGTCGTTGTCTCTTTCGTAAACTGAAACGTCTATGCCGTTTTGCTGTAATAATTTTGCCATAGTCAGTCCAACGGGTCCACCACCAATTATTGCAACGTTCTTATCACTAAGTAAATTCATTTGTTTGTCTGTATCTATTCGCATTGTCATTCAAAAATGGCACATAACAAGAGGCTATACGCCAAATGGCGTATATATCCACTATATCTTATTTTGCTAAACCTTTCATTATCAGTGACAAATCCGTTTTCAACCGTTTACCGTTCGTTTCTACTCTCTCAAAAGGATTTATATTCATAGTGCTTTTTGTTAAGTTTTGCTCAAATATACAAATCCTTTCTATATATCTAACAAATCCATCGGACTTTTTAATTGTTCCATTCCCTTGGTGGTAATATGTGTATAAACCTCAGTTGTTTTACTGCTTGAATGACCTAACAACGATTGAATATAACGTAAACTCGTACCATTCTCAAGCAAATGCGTTGCAAAGCTATGTCGTAAGGTATGTACAGTAACTTCCTTTTGAATCTTTGCTTTTAAAACAGCTGCTTTAAAAATGTTTTGAATACTTCGGCTTGAGTATGCGCCACCTTTTTGACCTTCAAATAAATAATCTTTTGGTTTATATTCCATAAAGTATGTTCTTAAAATAATTAATGTTTTCTCAGATAAAATGGTATAACGATCTCTTTTTCCTTTTGACTGTTCTATACGAATTTGCATGCGCTTGGAGTCAATGTCTTTTATTTTCAGGTTTATACATTCAGAAATGCGCAAACCTGCCGAATAAATAGTCATCAGAATAGCCTTGTGTTTCACGTTTTCAATAGCGCGTAGTACCCGAATGGTTTCTTCTTCACTCATCACAACAGGAAGTGTTTTTTCTTTTTTTGGTCTTTCGATGAAATATGTTTTCCGTTGTCCACCCAAAACACGTTCGTAATAAAACTTAATCGCATTGATTGCCTGGTTTTGATAAGATATTGAAACTTTTCGCTCCATAACCAAATGTCGGAGAAATGATTGTATATGTCCTTCATTCAATCGATCGACGTATAGGAAGAATAAACGCCCTTTTCACCCAAGTCCAACAGCTTTGGACCGCAGTTGACTCTTTCGACACCCCTGCGATGCAACCCAATCCGGCTGACGGGGAGCCAGCAACGCTGAAAATTTAC
>NZ_VPAV01000054.1:0-4334 GCF_013418995.1 Acinetobacter sp. YH12106 | reverse complement strand
AAGATGCCCGAACTGCTAGAGAATGGGTGATTGCTTTACCTGATGAATTGGATGTAGATCAACGTAAGGACTTGGCAAAAGACTTTGCCCGGTCCTTAGTTGATCGTTACAACGTGGTTGCTGATCTTGCAATTCATGCACCCAGTAGAAATGGTAATGATAAAAACCATCATGCCCATATCATGCTCACCACTCGAAAAGCCGAATTAGATGCAGAAAATAAGCTGATATTGACCAAAAAAGCAGATATAGAACTGAGCAACACCAAGCGTAAAAGTCTAAATATGGGAACAACCCAAAATGAAATTAAAGAAATTCGAGAAACATGGGCAAATTTAGCGAATCACTCTCTGCAAATGGCAGGCTATACCGAAAAAATTGATCATCGCAGCTACGCTGAACAAGGTAATGGACTGCAACCTACTATTCATGAGGGTACTTGGGTAACTCAACTTCGTAGAAAAGGCATAGACACTGAAATTAGCCGTTATAACGATGATATTAAGCAGAACAATGCCAAATACTCATATCAACTTAAACAGCGTACAGAAAGTGTTTTAGAAGCAGGTTTAAACCGAGTTGATCAAGG
The DNA here is from genome assembly GCF_013418995.1 of Acinetobacter sp. YH12106. Lineage (NCBI taxonomy): Bacteria > Pseudomonadati > Pseudomonadota > Gammaproteobacteria > Moraxellales > Moraxellaceae > Acinetobacter > Acinetobacter sp. YH12106. Next base: position 3,745 of record NZ_VPAV01000054.1, on the reverse strand, counting down.
TTTTGAGCAATGGAAGCAAAAACAAGAAGCCAAACGCCTAGAACTCGAACTTAAAGAGCGATTACGACTCGAAAAACAGCAAGCAGAACAGAAGCTAAAAAGATCATCACCCAAATTAGATAGAGGCGGACTATCACTATGAGTAATCAAAATAATTTAGAAGATGAGTTATATATTTTATTGGCTTCAATGAAAGAATATCGAGAATCCATAAAAGATGATAAGAAGCGATTAGAGATGTTTTATAACCATGTTGCGACAGGTGTGCTCGATGAAGTGAAAAAAACGCTACAAGAGACAAATATACAAGCAGATCGGGCATTAAAAAGCCGTCTTGATGATATTGAAACAGCTACAAACAGATTAAATCTGAAATTTATTATGATTTACTCAACTGCTTTTATCGCTTTTATCGTGACTTTCCTCTTAGCAATATTCTTATATATCCCTAGCTTAGATGAAATCCAACAACGTAGAGCAGAAATTAATAATCTACAAAAATACAACTTAGATTTATCAAAGTGTGATGGGCAAACTTGCGTCAAAATTATGAAAAAACAGTGTGGATATGGAGAAAAACGAGATTATTGTATAATTGACCCTAAATAAAAAGAAACATCCTTTAAGATGTTTCTTTTTTAATAAAAATTACAAGATTTTTATTCTTCAGGATCTTTTAACTCACAGTTACCTGTTAATGTAGTACAAACTACATCTTTTAATTCCTCTTCATTACCAGTAGTTTTTGGAACAAAAGTAATAGTAGCGCTTGTATTAAAAGTAGTTTTAATAGCAGCAGGTTCACCAGTAAGTCCTTCTGGCGCTTCTTTACATGCTACTGGGTTATATGGACTAAAATCAGCATCTGAAGCTTTATCAGCAATAGCTAATCCAATATAAGCTTTAGCTTCAGATAAACATGCTGTATTTGAAGATCGCTGAGTATAATTTTGATAAGCAGGAATTGCGATAGCTGCCAAAATACCAATAATTGCAACAACAATCATCAATTCAATTAATGTAAAACCTTTTTGAGCATTCATGATGCTTCCCCCAAATGAAATATGTAATAAAAAAGCAAAAACCGTGCCAATACATTATATCCATATATTAGACTTCTTGGGTTAGTCAAAATTTAAACAGCCTAAAGCTACATTTTATAAGGTTTTAGCCAGTTCAAAAATTAGGTAAGCGATACTTTCGCAAGAGGTCTATTAATGGTATAAAGTTGTTTGAAGTGACAATTTTTGTCACCTCTATTTTAAAATAGAGGTGACAAAAATTGTCACTTATTTACAATTTACGTAAAAAAACCAATCTAAAATGTGGAGTTAGATTGGTTTCTGAATTTATTATATAAATTAAAAAATATAGTGTCTATTTAATTTTCAGTAATAACAAAGCGAGTGTCTACGAGCGACCACCTGGCATTAAAATTTCGCCCCTGCCTTTTCCCTGATTACAAACTCCCTTTTGCTTCATAACGAAAGATACAGAGCATCCCGAATGGGTGCGAATTGTATTAGTCAAATTCTAGACGAGCGAAGCGAGCATAAAGACTACTGAGCGAAGCGAAGGCATAGTTTCTTTTTTATTAAATCCTCAATTCATATTTGAAAAAAACAGCCCCTCAACCGAGCGAAAGCGAGGTTAAAATGTCCGAGCTTTAGCGAGGGCATAGGGCTGTTTTATTTTCTGTATTTTCCTTTTTTATCTTTTAAAAAGCTTTTAAAAGCTTTTAGACCCCCTTCCAGCCCATATCTAGCAAGGCTTTCAGACTTTAAAAAAGTACTTTTACCGGACAACTAAGTACTTTTACCGGACAAAACGTATTTAAAAAAGTACTTTTACCGGACTTAAAAAGTACTTTTACCGGACATTAAGGTACACAAATTTAGATGTACTTTTTTTAAAAAAGTACAAAAATAATAGTCAAATTTTAAGCAATAATATACTATATAGGTACATATCCGAAAAAGTACTTAATAGGCATTGTAGTTATATGGACGAAAATAAAAAAACGTATCCACCTTCTTGGGTTGTGATGCAAAATAATATTCAAGAATGTTTTAAGAGTATGAATATTGATGAAAAGCGTATATTGATACTTGCTAGTCCAATTGCTAGAACTACTCAAGCAACAGAAAAAGATCCTATTATGATTACCGCTGAAAAATTCGCTGAAGAGTGTGGAATTAAAACGCATTCAGCATATACACAGTTAGAAGTAGCAAGTAGAAATCTGATTAAGCGTAGTTTTTCTTATAACAATGAAAGAGGGAAACGTGTTCTGTCTAATTGGGTAATTGATTGCATTTATGAAGATGGAGGTATTGCAATTCGATTCCCTGAGATCGTTTTATTGATGCTTACAGAATTTGATAAATTAAATCCATATACAAAGTACAAAAAAGACATCGTACTTAGTCTAAAAAAAGATTACTCATTCGATTTTTATCACTTAGCTAAAAAACATCAGGCTATGGGAAAATTTGAAATGTCTTTAGAAAAAATAAGAACTGAATTTGGCTTACCTGAGTCTTATCACGATCTAAGTAATCTAAAAAAACGTGTTATCAATCCATCACTAGATGAGATCACAGCTAATACAGATATTGCCCTAACTTATGAAAACGTTAAAAAAGGGCGTTCTGTGGTTGGCTTCAAGTTTACTGTCAGAGAGAAGCCCAAGCCTAGATTAATAGCACCAGAGCGAGAGCAAGAAACACTAGATATATTCCGCAGCCTGTCTGCTGGTCAAATCAATACCTACAGCTCTATTTTGTCAAAAGTAGGTAGTATTAGTGATCTAGCTGGAGCAAAAGACTATCAAGCATTTGCAATTTGGATTGCTAATATTTTACGAGATCCAAAATCAGTCAGAGAGGAAACCGCAAAACGTATATTTAAAGCCTTGCGGACTGAAACAGATTTTAAAGGTTAAAAAGCTGTCTATCCCGATCTTCTGTTAAATACTCGTTGAGTTCAGCGAGTATTTTTTCTTTATTGGCTTCATTGGCATTCATTTTTTTAATCAAATAAGAACCAAGCAAAATTTTGCGTCTAGTATCGTCCTTTCTTTCCTGTTCCTTTTTCTTGGTTTTTTCTCTTGCTTCGATAGCCTGTTTTTGGGCTTTTAACTGTTTCAGCTTCTCTAACTGGGCTTCAATTTTCTTTTCGATATTTTCAGCAGATTTTGTCATAACGGTTAATTTTGGGATATAGAAAACCACTCAAGCATAAGGCCCTATGAATTGAAATTCAAGCGGGCTATATGCTATCGTGTTTTTCATGAAATGCGCACTTACGACTTGAACAAAGTTCAAGTCAAAGTTGCGTAAGGGGAAACCCCTTAACCTCAAAAGCAAAGTCAAAAGCAGGAAACGCTCATGGCAATTTATCATTGCTCAACAAAGACAGTGAACAGAAGTTCAGGACGTTCAGCGGTTGCATCTGTTGCATATCGTGCAGGGGAAAAATTAGAAGATGAACTCACAGGACTAACACATGACTTCACAAAAAAAGAGGGAGTCATGTATTCAGAAATCATTTCCAACCTTGATATTGAGATAGACCGTTCTGAACTTTGGAATATGGCAGAAAAAATAGAAAACAGAAAAGATGCCCGAACTGCTAGAGAATGGGTGATTGCTTTACCTGATGAATTGGATGTAGATCAACGTAAGGACTTGGCAAAAGACTTTGCCCGGTCCTTAGTTGATCGTTACAACGTGGTTGCTGATCT
>NZ_VPAV01000053.1:0-3990 GCF_013418995.1 Acinetobacter sp. YH12106 | reverse complement strand
TTTGATTCATTTGATTCATTTGATTCATTTGATTCATTTGATTCATTTGATTCATTTGATTCATTTGATTCATTTGATTCATTTGATTCATTTGATTCATTTGATTCATTTGATTCATTTGATTCATTTGATTCATTATTTTTAACTTGTTTTTGTTTAGAATTTTCAACTTTAGAAGCTTTTAAATTCTTTTCAAGAAATAACAAGCCGCCATCTGCATAACTAAAACTTGCGATACTAAAGAATGCACTAATTAACAGTAATTTAGTACAAAATTTATTTTTGAATAGCATGTTTATTTACTCTCATTTAATACTTGTTAGATATTCTAACTTTAAAGAATTAACACCCAGAGGACTCATAAATTACATTCTTGTAATTTTAAAATGTCTCAGGATGGTGTTTAAAGTGCGTGTGATAAATAGAAGTGTAATACAGGAAAATGGTAAGGTTTATCAGCCTAGTCATCTGTCCATTATGTAGAAAGAGCAGCACTTTAATGTTTATGCTGTTCCAATGTATTACATTCCTTACTTTCTATTTGTAACGTAATTTCAGTAATACTATGATTATGTTTTAGAACGTCTAAGGCCTTTTGATAGAGCTGATCTGGATCGCTATTAGGAGCAACCAAATGAGCAGTTAAATGAATGTTTTTTGAAGATATAGCCCAGACTTTCAACTGATGAATCCCTTCAACACCCTCTAGCATCAATAAATCATTTCTTAACGACTCAATATCAATCTCATCAGGAACCCCTTCAAGCAAAATATGGATACTTTGTTTTAATAAAACCCAAGTTCGAGGTAAAACCCAGAAGCCAATTAACACAGCGATTACGGTATCTACCCACATCCACTGGGTAAAATAAATGACCACTCCTCCGATAATCACGCCTATCGATCCCAGTGCATCACTAAGGACTTCTAAATATGCGCCTTTCACATTTAGACTTTCTTGAGCACTCGCAGAAAGGATTTTCATTGAAATCAAATTTATGACCAAACCAATGACTGCGACAATCATCATTCCAACACTTTGAATTTCAGCAGGATGCGTAAAGCGTTGGTAAGCTTCATAGACAATATATATCGCCACCACAAAAAGCATCACTGCATTAAACAGAGCCGCTAAAATTTCGAATCGCTGATAGCCAAAAGTTCTTTTATCATCTGCGGCTTTTTTACCAATTTTGATAGCAGCAAGAGCAATAGCTAATGCGGCTACATCAGTAAACATGTGAGCGGCATCAGACAGTAATGCTAAACTTTGGGTAATAAAAGCAGCGACAACTTCTACTATTAAGAAAGTAGTCGTTAAACCCAAAGCAAACATTAATTTCTTACTATTTCCTTCAGTAACAACCGCATGGCTATGATCATGATGTTCTGACATAAAATTTTCCTTATTCAATCCATGATTAGCAGAGATACTTGAGACAGACCCAATATCTCTGCTAAAAATTGCTTAATCTAATGGATTAAGAAGCTTTCTTTTCATTCATCCACCGGTACAGTACAGGCAATAAAACCAATGTAAGCAGGGTAGAGGAGATAATTCCTCCAATGACTACAGTCGCTAAAGGTCTCTGTACCTCTGCCCCAGTACCGGTTGCCAAAGCCATCGGAACAAACCCAAGGGAAGCAACACAAGCGGTCATTAACACAGGTCTTAAACGCAATATTGCACCTTGCCACGTTGCATAATAAAGGTCATATTGCTGTCGCAGCTCTTTGATAAAGGTAAGCATCACTAAGCCATTCAGTACAGCCACCCCCGATAGTGCAATGAAGCCAACGCCTGCTGACATGGATAATGGAATGTCACGCAACCACAACGCGATTAAGCCTCCACTCAAGGCAAACGGTACACCACTAAAGACCAGTAAGCTTTCTTTGATGTTGTGAAATACAGCCATCAATAGAATAAAGATCGTCAACAATGCGAGCGGAACCACCAATTGCATACGCGCTTTTGCAGACATCAGATTTTGAAATTGACCGCCATAATCTATCCAATAACCGCTTGGTAATTCCTGTTTGGATAACGTGCTCTGAAGCTCTGTTACGAATGAGCCTAAATCACGTCCTTCTACATTTGCAGTAATAACCACTCGACGTTTACCATTTTCACGGCTGACCTGATTAATACCCAGGATATTTTCAACGCGTGCCACATCTTGCAGTTGGACTAAGCCACCATTCGGCAATTGAACAGGAAGTAGCGCTAACTGTTCAGGACTACGTTGGGAGTCATCTAGACGAATCACAAAATCAAAACGCTTGTCTCCCTGTAAAATGGTTCCAACATTTTGACCACCGACACTTGTCGCCACCAGATCCTGAATTGCTCTTACCGACAAGCCGTATTGTGCTGCTCTGGACTTATCAACTTCTACATTCAACAAGGGTAAGCCGCTGGTTTGCTCTACATTAACGGCTGTCGCGCCTGAAATTGATTTAATTTTCTGAGAAATCTTATTCGCTTCACGATTCAGAATTTCCATATCATCGCCAAATAACTTGACACCCACATCACTTCGCACCCCTGAAATCAACTCGTTAAAACGCAGTTCAATGGGTTGCGAGAACTCACTGTTATTTCCCGGCAATGTCGCTAAGAAAGTAATCATTCTTTGGCGAAGCTCATCAATCGTTTGTTTTGGATCAGGCCATTCATCATGAGGTTTTAACAGTACCACGCCATCTGAAATGTTGGGTGGCATGACATCTGTGGCCACTTCTGCTGTACCGGTACGGGCAAAGATTGCTTTAATTTCAGGAAATTCTTTCAACAGTAACTTTTCAGTATTTTCCTGCATTCTCAGTGACTGTTCTAACCCTGTACTTGGGGAACGCATTTGCTGAACAGCAAAATCACCTTCACCCAGTTGAGGTGCAAACTCGCTACCTGTTTGAGTAGCTAGCACACCCGTAAGCACTAAAATACAGGCAGCCACAATAGTCACAAATAAACGAAGCTCATAGGCTCTATCTAAAAGCAATTCATATTTGGTTTTAAGCCAATGCATCCAGCGACTTTCGGTTTCCTTGACTTCTCCAGTGACAAATAGGGCAACTGCGGCTGGCACAAAAGTGACAGATAAAATCATGGCCCCAATTAAAGCCAGTACAACCGTCATTGCCATAGGATGGAAAAGTTTGGCTTCTACACCCGTCAGGGTAAAGATAGGTAGATAAACTACCAAAATAATTAACTGTCCAAAGATGAGAGGACGACGCGCCTGTTTTGCAGCCAAGAAGACTTCTTTAAATCTTTCAGAACGGCTAAGTAAACCACCTTTCAGCTTCTGAGCTTCTGCTAGCCGACGGATACAGTTTTCTACAATAACCACTGCACCATCAATAATAATACCGAAGTCCAGTGCCCCTAAACTCATCAGATTTGCACTAATCTTCTGCTCTGCCATTCCCGTCAAGGTAAACAGCATTGACAGTGGAATAACGCAAGCCGTGATCAGCGCAGCACGGAAATTACCTAGAAAGAGAAATAAAATAACAATGACGAGGATTGCACCCTCAATCAAATTTTTCTGAACGGTTTTGATCGCCCGATCAACCAAATGCGTACGGTCATACACAGTCTCAATCACCACACCTTTAGGTAGCGATTGCTGGATCGATTGCACCTTTTCATCAATGGCTTGAGCAACGGTACGGCTATTTTCTCCCATCATCATCATGGCAATACCCAATACAGTTTCTTCACCATTATAGGTTGCAGCCCCTGTTCTTAAGTCATGACCAATTGAGACATTGGCGACATCTGCCACCCGAATAGGATAGCCGTTTTTATTGGTAATACTGATGTTCTGGATATCTTCAATCGTGTTTAAAGTGCCGGGAACACGAACCGTTAGCTGTTGTCCATTTTTCTCAATATAGCCAGCACCACGGTTTTCATTATTCTCTGTTAAGGCAGTTTGTAAATCAGACAAAGGAATTTGCAATTGTTGCAATCGGTTCAGA
>NZ_VPAV01000052.1:0-4654 GCF_013418995.1 Acinetobacter sp. YH12106 | reverse complement strand
GACAAGCATCGTCATTTTATTATGGTCAGCCTCAGGGTGAAGTGTGTCTAATCAACAGGGTTTTCGGTCTCTAAGTACTTTTTAAAGGGAACATCATCGACTCAAATCTCTATTTGCAACAGTGCCTCGAAAATGGCATTAGGGAAAGCTTTTGGGATTAGTCGTCAGGCGGTATACCGATATTTACAAGTTAGTGAATAGCTTATTGGGATTAGCAACTAAATTTAGTTTAACTTATAAAAATCATGAAACACTGTTCGAATTTTAAGCGTGGAACATGAATAATCAATAAAAAGCCGCTCTGGTGCCCTATATTCCAGAACGGCTTGCTTTAATATAATGATATTTAAAGAGAAATATCAAGCATTACGTATAAGGTGTATTATGTTAATTTTAGAAAATCTTAATCTTTAACTAACATAATCTTCAGTTGATATCACTTGAGCATATGCAAATTCAAAAGCGGCCATTAATGTTGCATGGACATGACCAGCAGGTACTTTAACGCCATTAAATTCCAAGTCTAGTGTTGCACAAGCATCATGAATAACTTTTACCTTATAACCAAAATCAGAAGCAGCACGAACAGCAGCATCAACACACATATGGCTCATAGCACCAATCACGACTAACTCAGTCACTTGATTGCTATCTAAAATTTCTTTGAGATTCGTGTTTAAGAACGCATTGATGTGATTTTTAATGATCACAGATTCATCTTCTTGCGGCTTAACTGTGTCCTGAAATTCAATACCATTTGAGCTAGGTTCAAATATAGGAGATTCAGCATCAGCAATATGTTGGACATGAATCACTTGAGTACCCTGTTTACGGGCCTTCGCAATTACTTTCACTGCATTAGCAGCAGCTTGTTCAATATTTACCAATGGTAATTTACCTGTAGGTAGATATTCATTTTGTAAGTCGATAACTAATAAAGCTGATTTTGACATATCTATTCCTTTACTTAACTAATATTTGTTTTGTTCTGCTTAGGATTTTAAAGAAGTGTGATCCTAGACAGTATCGTGGACAACCAGCCCCTCTAAACTTTTAATATATTTCTGTTCAAAGGCTTCTGGACTTAACCAGCCGTTTGCAGAATGTCTTCTGACTCGATTGTAATAAATTTCAATATAGTCAAACAAGACAGCATTCGCTTCTTTTCGAGTCGAAAACACACTGCCATGTACCACATGACCTTTTAATGTATGAAAGAAGCTTTCAGTCACTGCATTATCCCAACAGTTTCCACGTCTAGACATACTCTGAGTACAATCATTTTTCAGTAACAGCGCTCTAAAATCACGACTACAGTACTGTGAGCCTTGGTCCGAATGAACCATAACACCAGTTGGATAACCCTGACGAGCCATTGCATAGTTAAACGTATCACACACCAACTGGCGGTCTATTCGATGGCTGGTTTGCCACCCCACGATACGACGGCTAAATAAATCTAGCATCACACATAAATACAACCAACCTTCTTTAGTGCGGATATAGGTAATGTCTGTTGTCCAGACTTTATTAGGCTGAGTAGCTGTAAATTGGCGATCCAACAAGTTGGGTGCTGTAGGCAAACGATGGGTTGAATCAGTCGTATGCTTGTATTTACGTGCAATCCTGCTACGTAAACCAAGCTTTTTTAGGATCCTTCCAATAGTACGTTCGCTCATGTTGTAACCTAAATCATGCATGTCATGTACTAATGAAGGTGCACCCAATCGTGCATGATGCTGCCAATATACGGCTTTTAAGTCATTATATTTCTGTGCCGTATTGGCTTGATGTTTTCGCCAGGCATAATAGCCTGAAGTGCTGACACCTAGGTATTTACAGGCAGAAGATACGGTGACTTCATTCATATCTAGATCTTGAATTACCGTGTACTTTTCTTGGCATGATCTGTTAGAAAGTACACATGCGCTTTTTTTAAGATGTCATTGGCTTCCTTGAGCTGTTTGACTTCTTTCTCTAATTCCACGATCCGCTGTTGTTCTGGTGAAAGTTGACGTTTGCTTGAACCTGCCGGATTGGTTTCACGAATCCATTTATCTAATGTTGAATAACCCACACCTAATTTCTGGGCGATTGCAGCTACAGACTCGTGTGAGTTTGAAAGTGCATAATCAATCGCTTGCTGTTTAAATTCGGGACTAAAACGTTTAGCCATTTCTTGAATCTCCAAAGATTAAAGTTACGTTATCTTTAGAGGGACGTGCTGTCCATTATTTTGTCTAGGATCAATGCTATATTTATTATTTTAGAGAGGTAGACCGAATGGCTATACCAGTGATTGGATTGTTCGTTTATCCCAATATAAATCCATTTCACTTCTCTATCCCCCATATCATTTTCAATATCAGGATTGAAGATAAACGCTTATTTGATCTGAAAATTTTTTCTATAGATGGCCAACCCGTAAAAACAGAACAGTCTATGATGATTATCCCTGATGGGGGGATCGAACTCATTAAAGAGTCGGATCTTATTATTATTCCTGGATGGGATGATTTTAATCATGAGCCTGAAGAAGTACTTATCAATGCCCTAAATTGTGCATATCAGACTGGAATTAGAATTGTAGGGTTATGCTATGGAACTTATGCATTGGCATATGCAGGGCTGCTTGACCATAAAAAAGCAGCTACGCACTGGATGGCTGAACAAGATTTTAGTGAACGATTTCCACAGGTTCAGCTTGATAATGACGCCCTGTATGTAGAGGACCAAAGGATCGTAACCTCTGCTGGAACAGGCGCAGCGTTAGACTGCTGCTTGTACTTGGTACGTGAAATCTATAATGCACGAATTGCGAATAAAGTCTCTAGAGTAATGGTGATCCCGCCTCACCGTGAAGGTGGGCAAGCTCAGTTTATTGAACAGCCAGTCGCAGAATCGAGCCAAGATGCACAAATTAATGTATTACTTGATTTTTTAAGAAAGAATTTAGCTTTACAACATAATATTGAAAGCCTCGCTGAACGGACACATATGACACGCAGGACGTTCACACGGCATTTTAAGAAAGCGACAGGCATGACCCTAGTCGATTGGCTGAATACTGAAAGAATCAGATTAAGTTGTGAACTTTTAGAAACGACAAACTTGTCTATCGAAAAGATAACCGAGCTTTCAGGTTTTAATAATACCGTGTCATTTAGAAAAAATTTTCGTGAAAAATATGGCACCAGCCCTCAGGCATGGAGAAAAGCTTTTGGGATCATTAATGAAAATAATCCACCCATTTAACATAATGGTTGTTATACGCAATAAAAAAACCTGGGCACCAACCCAGGTCTAAAATTTAAAAAACAGATAAATATCAGTGCAATAAACTCATTTTTCTAATTTCGTATAACGTGTATTATGTTAATTTTAGGTATATTTAATAATAAGGCCTTTAGTCACCTGAAAAATATCTAAAATTCTATGAATTACCAACAATAGACAACAGCCCGATTATTACCAACCGTTTTGGTCCACCATATAAAGTAATACGGCAATTCCTCGAGCAAATGTTAAATCGCTTTTATCTTTACTATCATATTGATAGTATGTATCTGCTCCTGCTTCTATAAAGTAGAACGTGGATTCCTCCTCACCAAAACTAAATCCTCGATAGAGACTTGAAGCATCTCCAATTTCTGCCATTTTTCTAATGTCGTATTCCCCCTTATAACGATAACTTTTAGGTATCGTATCCCATCGCTTAGACAAAGCTGTAAAACCATTACAATATAGATTACTTTGGCAAGCAGTATATTTAGGTGCAATAGTTGGGTTGTTATAGATATTCATCATCTCTGATAAGCCAGCAAAACTTGATGTTGGCCCTACAAGAGCTAAGACAGTTAAAAATTTTTTCATAGTTGTTTAAATTTTCAATGATGTATTTGAATTATAAGTCATAACCAGTAGAAGGCTAAGCCGTAAAAATTTATGTATTTAACATCATGAGACTTATACGGAATTTAAAAAAATAGCAAAAATAGTAGCTTAGGGCTTCCATTTTAGATTTTGAATAACATGTATTATGTTAATTAAAAAAACTTAAGAATTAGTTATAAATTACATTTATACATTTCACTTGAAATCAACTTACCTTCTACATAGAAATACTCATATAACTTTTTATTTTTTAATTCATAAGTATTTATAGTAAATCTATCATTATTTTCATATCTAAAAATTCCTGTAACTTTATTAGGTGTATTAACCATTAATTCATGAACATTGATTAATATTTTACCGCGTCCATGCATCGCTATAATGTGCGATTTAGTTATTTCTATAGCTTCTACACCATCACACCATGTCCCCAAAAAGTTAGAATTAATTTTTTGTGGTACAGCAAATACAAGAGTAGAAATAAGTAAAATATTTACTGTAAAAATTACTTTGAAAAAGTTTTTTTTAAGATTCATATGTAATTAATAAAGAATAGAATTAGTCTTATAATTATACCAATCTTTATCACAAATAGCCTGCATTTAACATAATGGCGGTTATGCGAAATTCCTATGTTAGAACCCATTTAAAGTGTCTATATTCTCACCAATAAAAATGTCTGGTTTATGATGGTTTTTATCACCATGGACTGGATATAAAATATAGATGCTGATCACTATGTCTGACAAAGAAATTCAAC
>NZ_VPAV01000051.1:0-4663 GCF_013418995.1 Acinetobacter sp. YH12106 | reverse complement strand
GATTACGCCAATACCAGCGTAAACGTTTTTCTATTTCAGGAGCATAACGTTGAACCCAACGGTAAATAGTCGTGTGATCAACATTCACACCCCGTTCGGCCAGCATTTCCTGCAGTTCACGATAGCTAATGCCATATTTACAATACCAGCGCACAGCCCAAAGAATGATTTCGCCCTGAAAATGCCGACCATGGAAAGGATTCATATGCTGCACCTTTAGCTAAAACAGTCTTCAGCTTACCATTCGTGGTTATTTGCAACAGTGCCGTCAGATAAATACTGATAAGCGTCTCAGTTCAACGGTTTTCTGCCACCTCTACTTCAGCTCAATGACTAAAATCAGGAGAGACAACTTTAAAATCACCACGACCAGTCTATTTTCAGCTACCTATTTTGAACTCATTTATTCATGCGTTATCACACAAAGAGATGAGCCTTTCGGTCTTTTCAGCATTGGAAATTATTTTACCACTGCCTCTACTTCTTTGAGCATGGCTTGCATGCCGCCCAGACTGTCGTTGATCAAATACCAGGTGCTAGAATCCAGAAAAACAATATGATCGTTTTTAGCCGCCTTGGTCTGTCTGACTAGATTATTGTCCAGTACCTTGCGTGCACCCCCGTCACCTTCGGTAATCGCCGCACTGCGGTCAATCACAAACAGGTAGTCCGGATTCTTTTCGGCGATAAATTCATGCGATACCGACATGCCATGCGTCCCCACCTTGATACTTGGGTCGGCTGGCTGGAAACCGTACAGGTCATGAATCAGGCCAAAACGTGAACCGACCCCATAGGCAGAGAGTTTGTTGTTATTGACCAGAATCACCAAGGCAGTTTTATCCTTGGTTTTTTCCTGCAGGGCATCGATGTCTTTAGACAGCGTAGCCAGCTGCTGCTCGGCTTCAGCACGTTTGCCCAGCATATCCGCAATATTCAAGGTATGCTGGCTGAAAGAATTAAAACGGTCGCGATAATCCACCTGATTGAAATACACCGGGGCAATCCCCTGAATCTGGCCCATCAAGTTTTCCATGCGTCCACTCATTAAAATGAGCTGCGGCTGGCTTTCGGCAATTTTTTCCAGATTGGGTTCCTTCGCTGTACCGACATCGATATAGCTCTTGTTATTAAACTGCTGCAGCGCTGCCGGTAACGGAGTGCCTTGCGGCAGCGCCACCACTTTATCACTGCCGCCCAAAGTATGGATGGTATTTAAGGAGTTCGTATCCAGCACCGTGATCCGGCTTAATTCTTTGGGAATACTGATTTTACCGGCCTGACTCTCGAACTGCTGCATTTCAGATGTCGTGTTCTGGCCAGAAGGTGCATCCGTCGGACTGCATGCGGCCAAAAGACCGGTGACAAGCAGTACAGATACGCTGGTTTTGAATTGCATGGATGTCTCCTAACTAATAAAATACAGGCCCAGCTGATGTTGCTGGATTTGCTGAATCGGAATATGAAAATCGAAAATATCCTGCAGAATATCTTCATGCATGATCTGCTGCGGTGTGCCCTGATAGACCAGCTCACCGTGTTTCATGGCAATGATCTGGTTGGCATAGACCGAAGCAAAATTGATATCGTGAATCACCACAATGATGGATTTACCATGATTGACGCACAGGTCCTTAAGCACCCGCATGATCTGGGCTGAATGTTTCATGTCCAGATTATTGAGCGGCTCATCCAGCAGGATATATTTGGTGTCCTGCGCTAATACCATGGCAATATAAGCACGCTGGCGTTGTCCACCTGACAGTTCACTCAGTTGCTGGTGTCGCATCGGCTCCAGTTCCATATATTGAATGGACTGGTCAATCATCTGATGATCCTGAGCAGTCAGATGGCCATGTGAATAGGGAAAGCGTCCAAATGCCACCAGATCTTCAACCGAAAGACGCAATTCGGTATGGTTGGCCTGTTTTAAAATCGCCATTTTCTTGGCAATCTCGGCATTTTTCATCTGTTGCAAATTTTCCCCGTCCAGCATCACCTGACCCGCATCCGGGTTCATCAGCCGGCTCATGATGCCGAGCAGGGTACTTTTACCGGCACCGTTCGGCCCAATAAAGGCTGTGAACTGTCCTTCACCGATGTCGAGAGACACCTGCCTGACCACGGTTTTCTCATGATAATGCTTGCTGATATGTTCTAAGACAATTGCCATTTTTTATTGTCCTTCAATAAGATCCAAAAAAAGTAGAGTCCGCCGACAAAGTTAATGATGACACTGAGCGTAGTGCGCAAATTCAGTAGATGCAGCACAATAAACTGCCCGATCAACAGGACCAGTAACGAAACCAGGATCATGCCGGGAAGCAGAATCTGATGGCGATGGGTTTTAAAAATTTCCAGACTGATATTCAGAACCAAGAGACCGAGGAACATCATCGGACCGGCCAAAGCCGTAGCTGAAGCCAGAGCCAGCACCACCAGAATCAGCGAGATACGGCTCTCGCGATCATAATTGAGTCCCAGATTGAGCGCATGATCGCGGCCCAGTGCCATGACATCAAAAATCCGCACCTTTAGCAGACAATAGATCAGGATTGGCAGAATGGTCAGCGTCGACAGGATCAGCGGTTCGACTCTAACGAAATTGAAGCTGGCAAAGCCGGCATAGGCGGCGACCTGAAACTCATCCGGATCGAGCAGTACCTGAATATAGGTGGCCATACTGTCAAATAAGGTGGCACAGATCAGTCCGACCAGCAGTAGGAAATAGATATTCTTTTCCGCCACTTTTTTGAAAATAAAATGATAAAGCAGCAGGGCAAAGGCCAGCATCAGCGCCAGTGAAATAAAATAATCAGCCACAATATTCAGTGACAGCAGGGCGCTGGCACCAAAAATATAAATAATCAGGTTTTTGGACAGCTCATACAGTTTGTCGAGTCCCAGCGCCTGTGGGGTAACCACCCGGTTATTGACGATACTGTGGAAAATAAGGGTTGAAATTCCCACCGCCGTGCCGGCAACCACTATGCCGCATACCGTTTTAAAACGCAGACCGAGTGAATAGCGCCATGCCGGACCCAGATCCCAGCAGAGATACAGCAGCAGACTGGCCAATACCGCACAGCTCAGCAGCACTAATTTGGCCGAATTAGACATGACGATAACTCCGTAGTAACAGCCACAGGAAAATCACGCTGCCAAATACCCCCATAATCAGACTGATCGGGATTTCATAAGGATAGATCAAAATACGGCCGATAACATCACAGATGAGCACCAGCAAGGCACCCAGTAAAGCCGTCGGTGCCAAGGTTTTACTTAGATTATCGCCCAGATACAAGCTGACAATATTCGGTACAATCAGGCCCAAGAAGGGAATCGCACCGACAGTAATCACGACAACGCCGGTAATGATCGACACTAGAATCAGGCCGATAAATAAGGTCTGGTGATAATTCAGCCCCAGATTAGAAGCAAAATCCTGTCCCAGGCCAGCCAATAAAAAACGCTGGGCAAATAGGTAAATGATCAAAAACAGCGGTACACTGAGATAGATCAGTTCATATTGCCCGTTTAAAATGGTGGAAAAATCTCCCTGTAACCAGCCGGCAAGGCTCTGTAGCAGATCCATTTGCAGGGCAATAAAGGTGGTAAAGGCAGAAATAATACTGCCGAAGATCATGCCGACCAGTGGCACAAATACAGTATCCCGATGTTTCAGCCGCGATAAAATCGCCATAAAGCCCATTGCCCCGAGCAGGGTGACTACAATCGCAAAACCAGTTTTTAGAAAAATCGATGCAGTTGGCAGCAGAATAATTGAAACCAGTACCCCGAGACGGGCACAGTCATATAATCCGGCTGTGGTCGGGGAGACAAAGCGATTGCGGCTCAAGGTCTGCATGATCAGGCCGCAAACACTCAGCCCCGCACCGGCAATCAATATGGCCATCAAACGTGGGAAACGGCTGGTCCAGAACAGTTGCCAGTCATGTGCCTGACCTTGTAATAGACCCTGCCAGCTCATATCTCCGACACCGACTGACAAAGATAATCCTGCACAGAGCAGGAGTAGGATCAGCAGATAGCGGAATTTTTTCATGGAATTTTCATCAGGAATCAGGCGATATAAATATAAAAAAGCGCATCACTATGCAGTGATCTTTTTACTTAATGAAGATCATAATTTGATCATGAATCAAACTATTGAGAGTAAAATAGAGCTAAAGCTTAACGGGATAATGAATGTTAATCATTCTCACTATTGTAAGTTAATGTAAATAAAAACAGAGGTGAAGGCCGTTTAAGCGACGCAGCATTTCATTTTTGCAACGATAAAACTGGAAAAAATTGATGTCATGGTGCTCAAAAATTTTCTAATGAGTTAGGAAGGTATTGAAATTGGAGAAAGAAATACAGCGCCTACTAGCAAATATGGTCATTGGAGGAATGATCTCATAACCCTTGTTATGGCTGTTTTATGACCAGTACTGTGTCCCGATAGATAAATGAAAAGAAAGCTTCCTGACCCATTATAGTGAGCAATTTTTAGCAGAACTATTCAGGCTTACTGGCTTTGTTGCACAAACCTAGCATCAAAAGCTTATTCAGCAATATAATTTCAAAATGAATAAGCCTGCCTCTAAAATCTACCGTACAACCAATTGGTCATCCTATAACCGAGCCTTAATTAACCGAG
>NZ_VPAV01000004.1:0-177656 GCF_013418995.1 Acinetobacter sp. YH12106 | reverse complement strand
GAAAGTTGGGTGTATTTCTTCATTGTGTGCTTTCCAATTGCGAGTTGAAAAAGTCCAATGATTCTACGAATACACCTAACTTTTTCAACTAACTACAAATGTGTCGCACTTGAGATTTGAATCTGCGGAATATAAAATGTAACGACTGGTATAAAAAGGCAATTTTTGCCAATTCACTTGATAGTTCCCGTATTCATGTGCGTTAAAAAACAGGCTTCTCCTCCCTGTTAACTATTTCACTGCTGCAAAAAAGGCATCCCGAAGGATGCCTTTTCTGAAAATTAGATATATTTCATCTAAACCCGATTATTTTGCTGCTTCACCCCAAGCAGGAACAACTGCTTGCATTAAAGATTTAAGCATTTTCATTGAACAAGCCAAAACTTGACCATTTTCCATAGAGTCGCTACCACCACGTGCATCAACTACAGTACCGCCTGCTTCTTTCACGATCAATTCGCCCGCTGCGATATCCCAAGGTTTTAAACCAAGTTCGAAGTAAGCATCAAAACGGCCTGCAGCAACATAGGCTAAATCCAATGCCGCAGAACCTGAACGACGATATTGCGCGCCAGCTTCAGTCACGTTTAACAAACTTTGAAAATGGTTCTTGGCATAAGATACAACTTCGCCATTACGTTTAGCACGGTAAGCGTGACCAACAGCCATAAAGGTATTTTCCAGACTGTCTTTGACATTCACACGAATACGACGCTGGTTCATCATGGCACCACGACCACGACTGGCAGAGAATAGCTCATCTTTCACCGGGTCATAAATCACCCCGTGTTGAGTAATGCCTTTGTGCTGAACTGCGATAGAGATACAGAAATGCGGGAAACCGTTAATGAAGTTTAAAGTACCATCCAGTGGATCGATCACCCAACACCAATCGGCGTCGTGACCATTACCTTCCTGATAGCCAAACTCTTCACCAAGGAAACTGTGATTTTTATAGCTTTTACGTAGGGTATCGATGGTCAACTGCTCCAAATAACGATCTACACGCGTTACTGGACCATCAATTCCTTTTTCTTCGACTTGTAGATCGAGTTTATGACGATTCTGATGCGCTTTTAAAAGCTCTTGACCAACTAACTGAGCCGCACGCGCAGCCATCACCACCATAGGTTCCATTGAACACCCACTACAAATTTAAAGAAACTGATAAAGAATAATGCATAAAAGCCCCGATATCTTAGCAAATATCAGGGCTTTTTTGGAGAAAATGTGTCTAAAATTTTTAAGAACTTATGACAAAACGCTTTGCCCCAAGGCTGACCAGGCTTGATTCATTGATTTTTCAATACCTTGCGCATCCAATCCGGCCTGCTGCAACATTTGTGCATGCGTGGCCTGAGCCATAAACGTGTCGTCTAAACCAAGATTCAGCAGCGGTTTCACAATCTGTGCTTCTGCCAGATATTCATTCACAGCACTACCCGCACCGCCCATCACGGCATGTTCTTCTACTGTCACAAACAGACTGGTGCTTGATGCCAGATCATCCAGCATTTGCGTATCAAGAGGTTTGATAAAACGCATGTTCACAACACGCACACCAATCTCATGTTTCACTGCAAAGGCTTCAGCGGCGTCGACTGCGGCCTGTACCCGGCTGCCAAAAGCCAGCACAGAAATATATTCGTCACACTGCGCATTAAAGCTGGCGACAATTTCCGCCTGACCGATTGGAATTTCAAGCATCTTTTGCTGGATATCCACCCCTAAGCCATTACCACGTGGATAACGCACAGCTGCCGGCCCAGGATATAAATAAGCGGTATGCAGCATTTGACGACATTCATTTTCGTCTTTTGGTGCCATGATCACGATATTCGGGATCGTCCGCATATAGGCATAGTCATAGGCACCGGCATGGGTCGGGCCATCTTCACCGACCAGACCAGCACGATCAATACCGAAGGTCACATCCAGATTTTGTAAGGCCACATCGTGTACCAGCTGGTCATAACCACGTTGCAGGAAGGTCGAATAAATTGCCACGACCGGCTTTAAGCCTTCACAGGCCATGCCCGCAGCCAGCGTCACGGCATGCTGCTCTGCAATCGCGACATCGAAAAAACGTTCCGGATATTCTTTGGCAAACTGCACCATACCTGAGCCTTCGCACATGGCCGGTGTAATCGCGAGCAAGCGCGAGTCCTGTGCTGCTTCATCGCAGAGCCACTGTCCAAATACATCCGAATATTTCGGTGCAGTCTTGGCAGCGGTAATGGCATTAAGCTTGCTAATCGCGTGATATTTGATTTGATCCGATTCGGCCGGCGCAAAGCCCTTGCCCTTTTTAGTATAGATATGAATCAGACGTGGGCCTGTACGCTTTTTCAGCGCTTTAAATACATGCACCAGTTGTTTGACATCATGACCGTCATAAGGGCCGAAATAGTCAAAGCCGATGGCTTTAAACAGGTTATCTGCGGCATCAGTCGCGGCACAGTGCAAGCGTGAGTTATACAGCCACTCCGGATGCGGCTGTACGTAAGCTTCACCTTCCTCGGTAATATTAACGAATTCACCGCGCTCCCAGATCGCCGCCAGATGCTTGGCAAAACCGCCAGTACTGCAAGAAATCGACATGTCATTGTCGTTCAGCACCACCATCAGATCGGCATTGTGCGCAACGGCATCGTTCAAGGCTTCAAAGGCCATACCCGCCGTCATGGCGCCATCGCCAATAATCGATACCACTTCACATGGCTTGTTCTGGTAGCGACGTGCCAAGGCCATGCCCAGACCAGCAGAAATTGCCGTCGAAGAATGCCCTACCCCAAAGGTATCAAATTCAGATTCTTCACGTGCTGGAAAGGCTGCCAGACCATCTTTGGCCCGGATAGTGGTGAGCTGTTCACGACGGCCGGTCAATGCCTTATGCGGATAGGCCTGATGCCCCACATCCCAGATCAGACGGTCATGTGGAGTATTGAAGCAATAGTGCAGAGCCACCGTAAGCTCAATAACACCGAGGTTGGCACCAAAATGTCCACCACTTTGCCCGGCAGCATACAAAATGAATTGACGTAACTCATCTGCCACTTGCGCTAGCTGGCTTTGCTCGAGTAAACGTAGTTGCTCAGGATGATTGATCGTATCCAGCAACGGTGTTACAGGGCGTTGAGTAGGGATTTCTGTATACAGCATATTATGGCAAAGCCTTCTAAAGCCTGGCAAATCTAAAGCTAGGTCAATGGGGAGTACCCGATCATATAGCTGAATTGTAGCAGCTTCAATTCAGCTACGCTTCTAGCGATGCAATATTAAACAATGATCTCATCGGGGTGAAAAAATCGCAGGCTACGATTATCCTGAATA
The DNA here is from genome assembly GCF_013418995.1 of Acinetobacter sp. YH12106. Classification (NCBI taxonomy): domain Bacteria; kingdom Pseudomonadati; phylum Pseudomonadota; class Gammaproteobacteria; order Moraxellales; family Moraxellaceae; genus Acinetobacter; species Acinetobacter sp. YH12106. Next base: position 174,323 of record NZ_VPAV01000004.1, on the reverse strand, counting down.
ATCTTACTATTTATCAACTATTATCGTCTGCTTTCTACAAAAAAGAAAATCTAATACAGAATTTCGACTTTGCAATTCTACCAATGTTCAATCATTACGCTATACTTTAGCCACTTTCAGGATTTAACGGGTTCAGCTGTGCCAATCGAATTTGTCGCAACGTCAAGATTACCTACCGCTCACGGTGAATTTAAAATTACTGTATTTCAAGACCCTAAGACTGGCGAAGAACATGTCGCGCTATCTAAAGGACTTGAAGAAGTTTCTGACGAGCCAGTCGTGGTTCGTGTACATTCTGAATGTTTAACCGGTGATGCCTTTGCTTCACTGAAATGTGACTGTGGCCCGCAATTGCAGGCGACTTTAAAGCTGATCAATGAGTTAGGTCGCGGGGCGATTCTGTATTTGCGTCAGGAAGGACGCGGTATTGGCCTGACCAACAAGATTCGTGCCTATGCCCTGCAAGATCAGGGACATGATACGGTCGATGCCAATTTAATGCTGAACCTGCCGGCTGATGCACGTCAATATGACATGTGCAGCATTATGCTGGATCATTTGCAGGTCAAAGCGGTACGTCTGGTGACCAACAATCCTTTAAAAATTGAAGCTTTAAAAGCCCAAGGGATTAATGTGGTCGATCGGGTGCCCCTCACCGTCGGCTTAAATCCGTTTAATGAGCAATATCTCAAAACCAAACATGAACGTATGGCGCATCTTTATCAGAAGGATGATTTTTAAATCCTCCCCTTAATAAATCCCTCCAAACCTCCCTTTCTTGCGCTTCGACTTAAAGCAATGCTTAAGTCTTGCTCAGGGAGGCTTTTCCTTCTTTCAAAAAGAGGAGAAAACTCCCTCCTTTCTTAAAGGAGGGCTGGGGTGGATTAAGTATTAAATCGTCATCGAAAAAATCCGGTTCTCCGGCATGCGTCGCTTTAAACGTAAATCAAAAGCCATACAAATATTACGTACAAATGGTTTCCCTTTCTCCAAAATCGTGACTGATGAGTCTGTCATTTGAATCAAACCATCCTGTGCCATTTCTTTAAGCTGTTCCACCACCTGATCGATTTCAGGGAAAAATAGCTCGGGTTTTTCCCATGAGGTACTAAAGCTGCACATCAAATTCAGAATATGCTGACGAATAATCAAATCTTCCTGATTTAAGACATGTCCTTTAAATACCGGAATTTCATTGCGAGCTAAACAGGCATAATATTCTTCAATAGTTTTCACATTCTGGGCAAAGCTGTACCAGCTATCACTGATCGAAGAAATTCCTAAACCGATCATCACTTGAGCTTTAGAGGCGGTGTATCCCATAAAATTGCGGTGTAATGTTCCAGCTTGAAAGGACTGGTACATGCCATCTGTATCTAAAGCAAAATGATCCATGCCAATTTCATGATAGCCATGCGCCAGCAGTTTCTTTTTGGCCGCTTCATAACATTCACGTTTGATTGCATCTTTGGGTACATCAGCATCTTTAAAACCGCGCTGGCCATTGCCTTTAATCCAAGGCACATGTGCATAGCTATATAAAGCCAAACGATCCGGCAGAAGTGAATTGGTTTGCTCAATGGTGTTTAAGACATCGTCCAGATGCTGAAAAGGCAAGCCAAACACCAAATCATGCGAAATCGACTCATAGCCAATTTCACGCGCCCATTCGGTTACCTGTTTGACATGTTCATAGGGCTGAATCCGGTGAATGGCTTTTTGCACGGTTTCATTATAATCCTGCACCCCATAACTGACCCGGCGAAAGCCCAGATCATACAAGCCTTGCAAATGCTCACGCGTGGTATTGTTCGGATGCCCTTCAAAACTGAATTCATGCACAGGCGCTATGTCTGCTTTGGCCAAAATACCTTGAATCAGTTGAGTCAAATGCTCAACAGAAAAGAAAGTCGGTGTTCCCCCACCCAAATGAATTTCTTTAATGACCGGCTTATCTTTCAGCAACTCACAATACAAATCCCATTCTTTCAGCACTGCCTGAATATAGGGCTGTTCCATTTCATGTTTTTTCGTGACTCGCTTATGACACCCGCAAAAAGTACACAGACTTTCGCAAAATGGCAGATGGATATACAGGCTGATGCCTTCACTTTGATTGGATTCAGTAAAGGATTTTTTCAGCGTTTGCTTCCATTGTTCCAGTGAGAAATTCTGCTCTTCCCAATATGGAACGGTCGGATAACTGGTATAGCGGGGACCGGGAACATTATATTTTTGAATCAGGGAATTGACCTGTACCGACATGACACCCACCTATTACCATCGAGAAATGCTCAAACCCATGAGCGCTTGCAAGTTATTGTGCGGAGCTTGAAAAAAGAATTCAACCTAGCCATTTGGTCGGATTTAATACCCCATTCTGTCCATCAATACTCAAATTTAAAGCCTGGTTCAATCCACTACATTGCTAAATAGACCTTAATCTTTGACTGATTTTATGCTTTGATGTAGCTAGTTTTTTATTTCCCTACGAGGCTCTGATGCAGCATCCTACATCTGCGGATATTCAACGCGTTCGTGAATTTCTCCTCGACTTGCAGGCACGGATTTGTGCAGCACTGGAACAACAGGAGCGTGCTGGCGGCGGTACGGCCGAATTTATCATTGATGACTGGGAACGTCCTGAAGGTGGTGGTGGCCGTTCGCGTGTCTTGCAAAATGGTACCGTGATTGAGAAAGGCGGGGTGATGTTCTCCCATATCAATATTTCCAAACTGCCCGCTTCAGCCACTGAACGCCATCCCAATATTGCCGGTGCCAAGGCGCAAGCGATGGGTGTATCGCTGGTCATCCATCCGAAAAATCCGAATGTACCGACCTCACATGCCAACGTGCGTTTATTTGTTGCAGAAAAAGAAGGGCAAGATCCAATCTGGTGGTTTGGTGGCGGTTTCGACCTGACGCCCTTCTATCCAAATGATAAAGATGTCCTTTCGTGGCATCAGACGGCGCATGATCTGTGTGCGCCATTTGGTGAAGAGATTTATCCTGAACATAAACAATGGTGTGATGATTATTTCTATTTAAAACATCGTGATGAACAGCGTGGTGTCGGCGGGTTATTCTTTGATGATCTGAATCAGTGGGATTTTGATACCTGTTTCCAGTATATACAGGCCGTAGGCAATGGTTATCTAGAGGCGATTCTGCCGATTTTCCAGCGTAATCAGGATAAGCCTTATACCGAAGCACAACGCGAGTTCCAGTTGTATCGTCGTGGCCGTTATGTCGAATACAATCTGGTTTATGACCGCGGTACGCTATTTGGTTTGCAGACCGGCGGCCGAATTGAATCAATCTTGGTGAGCTTGCCTCCGCTGACCGGCTGGTCCTATCGTCCTGAATGGGATGAAGGCTCGCCGGAAAAGCGTTTGACCGATTACTATCTGAAACCCCATGACTGGCTCACAGAATTAAAATCAACTGCAATGAAATGATACAAACAGCCCTCAAATAGAGGGCTGTTTTAATCCATTATTCCTCTATACTGCTGCAGAGTAATCCCTGATTTGGTCGCGGCATCCTATCGCTACATCGATCACAATCTATTAGATGTCTAGTGAGAATAACAATGCATCATCTTCAATTAAATCTTCCTGTTTTTGCCTTTTGGCTTTTTCTGGCTCTCGCCATCAGTGCGATGAGTACCGCCGTTTTGAGTCATAATCTGCTTCTGGATGGCGCGGCTATTCTGGTGAGTATCCTGACTGTGGTCGGAGCTGTGCTTAGTATGGCGCTGGTATTTGCAGAACATATTATGGACATCTGCAGTTCCTAAACCGCACTTCCAGCCCCCTTATTTAAAACAGCGCAGGCTTTAGTCCCTGCGCTTTTTCACGTATATTGATGCTCATTTCAGCACATGGACATTGTGAAATGAGCAAACAATTTGCCGTGATTGGTAATCCGATTGAACAGTCACGCTCTCCAGAATTGCATCATGCTTTTGCAGCAAAAACCGGAATTGATCTAAATTACAGCAAACGTCTGGCGCCACTGGATGGCTTTGAGGCCAATATTCAGGAGTTTTTTGCCCATGGCGGAATCGGGATGAATGTCACCGTGCCGTTTAAAGAGCAGGCTTTTGCCCAGTGTCAGGTGCTCAGTGAGCGAGCCAAAATTGCCAAGGCAGTGAATACCCTGTGGATGAAAAATGGTATTTTGCATGGCGATAATACTGATGGTCAAGGTCTGGTCGATGCGATTCGTGCACTCAACTGGCCGCTGGAAAATACCAACATCCTGATTATCGGTGCAGGCGGCGCAACCCGTGGCGTGATCTATCCTCTCGCCCAGGCAGGCGCAAAAAAAATTGTGATTGCCAATCGCACCTTGGCACGCGCTGAACAACTGGTTGCGGATCTGCAGGATGCTGTAGCGCAGCTCGAATTACAGGCTATTTCACTAGAACATCTTGCAGGTGAGTTTGATCTGGTGATCAATGCCACTTCAGCCAGTCTCAGCGGTGATGCTTTGCTGCTTCCAGAAGCCTTACAGTTTAACTATGCCTATGAAATGGCCTATGGCAAGCCTTCCTCCTTCCTTGATCAGGCCAAAGCACGTGCTGTGCCAACATCTGAAGGCTTTGGCATGCTGGTCGGTCAGGCACTGGAATCTTTTTCTATCTGGAATGGCATCAAACCAGATTTAAAAGATTTTCTATAAATATCCAGTTATTTTGACCAGAGAATTCGGGTTGTAACAACAATCCGAATTGATCTTAACTCCATTATTAAAGACTAAAAATTCAGCTACTGGATTTAATGACATTTTTAACTTGAATTTTTTATTGATAACAATTGAGTACAATTCATACAAAAGTAGCACTAGACAATCTGGTGTTCAATTCATTAAAGTCCAATCAGATAAGAAGTTTTCAACCTTTCTGTACGCTGACAGCCAGAAGATGAAATCATCCGATTTTATTGGTTGGCTCTAAGACTCGATTCGCTTTTCTGACATTTTTATTTGCTTGCCTTATCAATGTTTTTTTATCTCAAATATGAATAATCAAAGAATCGATACAGATAATCCAAAACTATTTTAATCAGGATTAAACGCATGCCAGCATATAAAGCCCCTTTACACGACATTCGCTTCCTTATGAATGAAGTGCTCGATTACCCTGCGCACTACCAGAATTTGTCGAATGGTGAATATGCCGATACCGACACGGTAGACATGATCTTGGAAGGTGCAGCAGATTTCTGTGAAAACGTACTTTCACCTCTGAATGAAAGCGGTGATGCTGAAGGCTGTCATTTTGAAAATGGCGAAGTGAAAACGCCTAAAGGCTTTAAAGACGCTTATGATCAGTTCGTCCAAGGTGGCTGGCAAGGTCTGTCTTATCCTGAAGAGTTTGGTGGTCAAAACCTGCCAATGTCTTTAAACCTGATCAAATCGGAAATGATGGGAACTGCAAACTGGTCATTCCAGATGTATCCGGGTTTAAGCGTGGGCTGTATCAATACCATTATCCAGTACGGCACCGATGAGCAGAAGAATACCTATCTGCCACATCTGGTTGCGGGTACTTGGGCTGGCACCATGTGTCTGACTGAACCGCAATGTGGTACCGACTTGGGTCAGGTTAAAACCAAAGCCGAGCCGCAAGAAGATGGTACGTATGCCATTTCAGGAACCAAAATCTTTATTTCCGCAGGCGAGCACGATCTCACTGAAAATATCGTACATATCGTGCTGGCGCGCCTTCCGGATGCACCGCAAGGTACTAAAGGCATTTCACTGTTTATCGTACCGAAATTTATTGCTGCTGCCGATGGTGGCATCGGTGAACGCAATCCAGTCAATTGCGGTTCGATTGAACATAAAATGGGGATTCGCGCCTCAGCAACAGCCGTGCTGAATTTTGACAAGGCCACGGGTTACTTGATTGGTGAACCAAATAAAGGCTTGCATGCCATGTTCACCTTCATGAACACTGCGCGTATTGGTACTGCGATTCAAGGCATCTGTCATGCGGAGTTATCCTTCCAAGGTGCTCTGCCGTATGCCAAAGAACGTATGTCGATGCGCGCCCTGTCTGGCAAAAAAGATCCGGAAAAAGTGGCGGATGCCATCATTCATCATGCCGATGTACGCCGTATGCTGTTGACGCAAAAAGCCATTGCCGAAGGTGGCCGTGCCATGATTTATCATGCTGCGCAAATTGCCGACAACATGAATGATGCTTTATTGCGCGGCGATACCGCTGCCTTTGAACAGCATGATGATCACTTAGGTTTCTATACCCCGATTCTAAAAGGCTTCCTGACTGAAATGGGCTATGAAGCATCGAATCATGGTATGCAAGTCTTTGGTGGTCATGGCTATATCAAAGAATGGGGCATAGAACAGATTGTACGTGACTCACGTATCTCTACCTTGTACGAAGGAACGACAGGTGTACAGGCACTCGATCTGATCGGTCGTAAAGTACTGTTAACCTCGAAAGGCAAAGTGATTCGTGATTATACCGCTGAAATCCTGAAATTTTGTGGTCAGCATGCGCGTAATAAATATATGCGCCGCTTTGCCTGGGATCTCACCAAGCTATGTGCCCAGTGGAATGCATTAACTGTTCGAATCATGCTGGCAGCCCGTAAAGACCGCGACATCGTCTCTTCTGCTTCAGTCGATTTCCTGATGTTCTCGGGCTATGTGATGATGGCATACTTCTGGGCGCAGCAAGCTGCAGTTGCCTCAGCCAAACTGGCTTCTGGCGATGGCGCAGAAGTACCTGAGTTCTATAAAGCAAAAATCAAAACCGCTGATTTCTATTTCGAACGTATTCTGCCTCGTACCCAAGGTCATGCTGAAGCGATGGTGAATCCATCCAAAACCATGACCGCACTGGCGCCAGAGCACTTTAGTTTTGATTACTAAGCTGTAAATTGAATTACAAAGAGCGCTTCGGCGCTCTTTGTATTGAGAGCTACCCTTTCAAAACCCTAAAAACACTGATCTGAATACAAAATATACAGGTTTAATTTTATATTTTTCAATAGCCTAATAAATTAGATAAATAAAACGCTTGTATATCTCAAAATAAGCGGTATGATAGTCCCAACTAGAAAAATTCTTGTTTTGGTTAGTTTCTTTTAAGTATCGCAGTTTTAGTCATAAACCTTCGTATTACAGATCAAAAAGCTCCATCCTTTTTATTTTTCAAAGTTACAGTTAGTCATCTGAAATTTTGGCTATAAATTCATACGATTCAATAGGTTACATTATGTCTAATACAGTTAACGGTACAGTAAAATGGTTCAACGAAACTAAAGGTTTCGGTTTCATTCAACAAGAATCAGGTCCAGACGTTTTTGCTCATTTCAGCGAAATCACTGGTTCAGGTTTCAAAACTTTAGTTGAAGGCCAAAAGGTTTCTTTCAGCGTAGCTCAAGGTCAAAAAGGCCCTACAGCTGTAAATATCGTTGCTCTATAATTTAGAAGCAAGATATTGAAAAAAAGCACTCTTAGAGTGCTTTTTTTGTGCTTGTAATTTCTCTTATTCAGCTCTAGCTTTTAAAGATTATTTGTTTGATCTAAAAACCGGTGTGCTCTATGCCAAGCTAAAAATTCCTGATCTGGTAAAATCTGCACAATAAAAAACCCTCATATAGATTTATGAAGGTCTTTGAAAAATGTTCAGAAAATAAAAATCAGTTAAAGAAATTCTTCCAGTACCGAATTTAAGAAGATATGCCCCTGCTCGGTACATGCAAGCCGGTTTTGGTCATCGATCATTAATTTTCTTTTACGTAAAGAGCTTAATAAATCTTGTAAAGTATCCAAACTTTGACCAGTACGCTCGATATAAAATTTAGCCTCTACGCCCTGATTTAAGCGTAGCGCATTCATCATAAACTCAAATAGCATCTCTTCAGCTTCAATACGCTTAAACTGCAAATGTTCAGCAGGTACTTTGGCTAAGTAATCCTTAGGTAAGCGGGTTTTCTGGAAACGATATACGCCATCAGGTTGAGTCACTTTGCCATGTGCACCCGCACCAATCGCCAGATAATCGCCGAATTGCCAATAATTCAGGTTATGCGCTGAAGGTAATTCTTTACGCCAGGCAGAAACTTCATAATTGATAAAGCCTTGAGCTTTGAGATAAATTTCGCCCTGCTCCTGAATCTCTTCAAGTACATCATCTACCGGTAGAATAGGTTGGGTACGGAAAAATACCGTATTCGGTTCAATCGTCAGCTGATACCAGGAAATATGTGTCGCGCCATTTTCTACCGCAAGTTTTAAATCATGCAAGGCCTGATCTAAAGTCTGTTCAGGCAAGCCATGCATTAAATCGACATTAATTCGTCGAAAGCCTGCTTCACGCGCCAATCCAATCGCAGAAATCGCATCTTCATTGCTGTGAATCCGACCCAAGCGTTTAAGATGGTCAGTATTAAAACTCTGCACCCCAATCGACAAACGGTTAATGCCGGCCTGCAAATAACCTGCAAATGGGTCATGCTCTACCGTACCAGGATTTGCTTCCAGCGTAATTTCACAGCCTTCTGCAAAGGGAATAATGGCTTGCAACTGATCAAATAGCCATTGATAACCTTGAGCAGAAATCAGCGACGGCGTACCGCCACCAATAAATACACTATGAATCTGACGGCCTTGGGCAAAATCGACCTGCGTTTTAAAATCCTCAACCAAGGCATGTAAATATTCCTGTTCTAGTTCCAGTGATAATTCACCATCAGGAACAGCATGCGAATTAAAGTCACAATACGGACATTTGCGCACGCACCATGGCATATGAATATATAAAGACAATGGGATAACAGCAGGATTCAATTCAGCCAAAGAACTACTCAAAAACGACTACAAGATATAGCTGAATTTTAACATGACTCGACAGCAACACTGCTAAAATTAAAATGATCACCGGGTTATATCTAAAAACTCAAATAGAATTAGACAGTTAAAATTATGAAAATATCTTCTCAATTGATTATTTTACTTCCTTTAGTCTTTGCAATTGGTGTTTTGCTGACGCTTCAAACCGCAATTAACACACAACTGAAAGAATATTTATATTCTCCTATGCAAGCTGCATTTTTTTCCTTTTTGATTGGTACAATAGTGCTCGCTGTGATTGTACTTTTTCAGTCCAACCCCAAACCCGGTGTACAGGAATTAATGAATGTTCCCTGGTATTTATGGCTTGGGGGCATCGTGGGTGTCTACGCGATTAGCATGAGCATTTATGCAGCCCCAAAACTTGGCTTTCTGGTGCTTAGCGGCCTGATTATATTTGGTCAGATGGCCATGTCGATGCTGGTCGATCATCTGGGTTTATTGGGCAACGAAAAAATGCCGATTAACTGGCAACGTCTTTTAGGCGGCGGAGTAATTTTTATTGGTGTGCTTCTCACTTTACAACGCTAAACCCCTCTATTTAAGCACATGATCACGATGAGTAATTTTTGTGTCGAATGTTACACCGGTTACGACCTTTGGTTTTGAATTAAAAAAACTGTTTCATCTGATGTTACCTATTCTGGTGACCCAATTTTCCCAGGCAGGTTTGGGCCTGATTGATACCATTATGGCAGGTCATCTGTCTGCGACCGATCTTGCAGCAATTGCAGTCGGGGTGGGTCTGTGGATTCCGGTGATGCTGCTGTTTAGCGGCATCATGATTGCCACGACACCCTTGGTGGCTGAAGCGAATGGCGCACGTACCCCTGAAAAAATTGCCACCATTGCCCGTCAGTCACTTTGGGTGGCCCTGATTCTGGGGATTATTGCTGGCCTGATTTTGCAGCTGTTGCCAGCGACTTTACCAATCTTAGGTGTACCGGAAAGCTTGCAGCCTAAAGCCGGTTTATTCCTGCATGCAATTGGTTTTGGTATGCCGGCAGTGACTATGTATGCCGCCTTACGTGGCTATTCAGAAGCGATTGGTCATCCACGCCCGGTGACCGTCATCAGCCTATTGGCACTGGTATTGCTGGTTCCACTGAACTATGTATTTATGTATGGAATTGGCCCTGTTCCAGCCTTGGGTAGTGCCGGCTGTGGTTTTGCTACGGCAATTTTACAGTGGTTAATGGTCATTACTCTGGCACTGTATATTTTTAAGAATAAAGCCTATCAACACACCCAGCCGTTTACTCATTGGGAAAAAATCAACCCGGAATGGATGAAACGCATCTTGCAGCTTGGTCTGCCGATCGGACTGGCGATTTTCTTTGAGGTCAGTATTTTTAGTACTGCGGCGATCGTGCTCAGCCCTTTGGGAGAAACCATTGTTGCTGCGCATCAGATTGCCATTTCAGTGACCTCACAGCTGTTTATGATTCCAATGTCACTGGCGATTGCCCTGACCATTCGGGTCGGCACCTATTATGGCGAACAGAACTGGCAGGCAATGCGTAAAGTGCAATATCTCGGCCTGATCACTGCCACTATTCTGGCAATCCTGACCATGATTTTGCTTTGGGTGTTCCGTAATGAAATCGTGGCGCTCTACACCTCGGATATGATCGTGACCCAAATCGCGGTCTATCTGATTCTGTTTGCGATTGCTTATCAACTGATGGATGGCTGGCAGATCAGTGCAGCAGGTTGTCTGCGTGGGATGCAGGACACCAAAGGCCCTATGTGGATCACCATGCTGGCTTACTGGGTGATTGCCTTCCCGGTCGGGGTGTATCTGTCCCGCTTTACCGACATGGGCGCAGCCGGTGTCTGGGTTGGCCTGATTGTGGGTCTGAGTGTGGCCTGTGTACTTTTATTAGCTCGTTTATATGGCAACAATAAACGTTTAAGTCTCGACCACTCAATGCGTTCAGCCGATTAATTCAAGCTGGAAAATGCGCTGCGATTCAGGATCCAGCGCATTTTTTAATGCTTTGGAAATCTCTGATTCGTCTATCACATCTTTGATCAGCAGCGGCTCTACAACCACCTCCGTGCCATTAAAGCGCATGGTGGGTGAATCATCTAACTTAGGTCCTGTATTTAAGGTTTAAGTGATACGCACACAAAAATACACATCATCTTGAGCAGTAAAATATCGATAGACTTTCATTGAATTTTCTTCATTACTGCGAGTTGTTTTATTTATACTTTTGGGACTAAAACAACCTTTAGTATGATTATGCAGCCTGACCTAAAACAATGATGTATTCAGGAATCTTGTTTGGGTTTAAGTACAGGAGATGAAGGAAAATCTTCTGATAAATCAAAGATCATGCACCAAAGATGGAGAAGTTAAAGAAAATCACAACACAACCTCTACAATTAAATCTAGGCAATTGAATCTTTGTCACCTATGATCAAATACATCAAATAATTGTTGGTTTCAAGGAATCTCGCATGGCAAAAACGGCTAGCACACCCGGTCGTCGCTTTATGAAACTTGCCGGAATGACCGCAAGTATTGCAGGTAAAACCCTATCCAATTCAATTAAAAATTTAACTGCCGACGAAGAGCAAAAAAATACTGCGCGCAGCAAATTATTTCAGGATATTGGTATACAAATCGCGGATACCTTGGGAGAAATGAAAGGCGCGGTCATGAAAGTTGGTCAGATCGCCTCGCAATATAAAGATATTTTTCCACCCGAAGTTGCCAAAGCCATTGCCAAATTGCAACGTCAGGCACCGCCCATGCCATTTAAGGACATTCAGGCGCAAATTGAAAAGGAACTCGGTAAACCTTTACAGCAATTATTTCAACAGTTTGATGAACAACCTTTTGCCGCAGCATCGATTGGTCAGGTACATAAAGCCACTTTACCCAATGGCCAGCAAGTGGTGGTCAAGGTGCAGTATCCGGGGGTCGATGAAGCCTGTGAAAGTGACCTGAAACAGGTACGTCTGGCGCTACGCATGATGGGCGTTTTAAAGATTGACCGTAAACTTCAGGATCAGTTATTTAAAGAAATCCAGCATAGTCTGGACAATGAGCTCAACTATGAAATTGAAGCTCAGAACCTAGAAGTTGCCCGCGCCTTCCATGAATCCCTGGATCATAAAATTGTGATTCCACAGGTTTTTCATGAATATTCTTCACGGCATATTCTAACCTTGAGTCAGGAAATGGGAGAAAGTATTGAAACCGCCAGCACCTGGCCACAGGAAACCCGCAATGCCTTAGGGCGCCGTCTGCTGCGTGCGATTGGTCAGGAAATTTTTTATCTGAAACGCTTTCACTGTGACCCGCATCCGGGCAACTTTGCCTTTCGTGAAGATGGCTCTGTGATTGTTTATGATTATGGTGGCGTTAAGACTCTTTCGACTGAAGTGATTGGGCATTTCCGGGAACTTATTCATGCCGCACGCGAGAAGAATATTCCCGTGATTGAGCAACAGTTAGATGCGCTGCATTCCTTGACTGAAACCGGAAAATTCCCGACTGAATTGTATGAACAATGGCTGGAAGTTCTGATGCGTCCACTGGTCACCCATTATGATTTTGCTGAAAACTCGGCCCATCATGATGGCATGGAGTTGCTCAAACCTTCTCTAAAATATTGGGATGTGTTTAAGCCATCTCCAGATACGCTCATGGTGAACCGGACAATTTCAGGACAATACTGGAACCTGATTCATTTAAAAGTTCATGATGATCTGAGTGATGTATTTGAAGAACTGGTGCCGAGTCGAAGTTAATTTTGACCCTAAAGGCTTACACGCTGTAACTCTAGATAACTTGAAATATCAAATGTTATATTATAACATTTCATTAAGAATCATGAGGGAATTATATATGCGTCCAGATATTCATCCAGCGTATCGTGAAGTGTTATTTCATGACACCAATGCCGATACTTATTTTGTGATTGGCAGCACAATGAACTCTAGCCAGACTAAAGAATATGAAGGTAAAACATATCCTTATGTCACGCTTGATATTTCAAGTGCTTCTCATCCCTTCTATACTGGCGAGCAGCGTCAAACCAGCAATGAAGGTCGCGTGGCAAGCTTTAATAAACGTTTTGGCCGCTTTAAACGTGGCTAAAACTAAAAACCGTCGATTATCTTGATCTTCAAATCGTGGTTTATGTCAGGAAATAACCTCCAGTTTCCTGACTTTTTTATGTCTGTTTCAGCTTTGAGCCAAAGCCAGTGAAGTCAAGTAAAAACCCAGCGCCAGAACGATAATTCCAACAATTACACTCGACAGCGCATACAATAGAGCTAAACCTACGGCGCCATGTTTCAAAAGCTGAAAGCTTTCCAGACCAAAACTGGAAAATGTGGTAAATCCGCCCAGTATCCCCACCATTAAAAACAGACGTGCTTCCTGTTGCAGCATTGGATATTTTTGGCTACAGGCAAAAAAGATCCCTGCACATAAGCAGCCCAGAATATTGACCCACCAAGTCGGCCAAGGAAATTGCATCTGTGGTTTTAGCAACCAGAGCCCTGCTGCATACCGTAAACTGGCACCCACTGCCCCACCGATTGCCACCCAAAGCCAGCCCATATACGTTCCTATTCTATTTATTGATCCAGTTGATTTGATCCGAAATTTCAAATTAATTATGAATCATTTTCATGATTATCTTGAACTGAAAACCTATTAAATACCATGGAACTTCGCAAGAAAATTGCTATATTCATCGCATCGAAATTTTTATTGATTGCAAAGGGAAAACAGCATGGCACAAGATTTATTGGCACAATTGGCCGCAGGTGAGGCAAAATTTGCAGATGTGATTGCCTATATCGAAGCGCGTTATACCCATACCCCGACTGCATTTAAAAATGGCCAGCAGAGCAATGCAACCACTGAAAACCAAGGCAGCGCCAAAGTTTTTGCCTTTGCACGACTCAATGGGCTGGATCAGGCCCAAACCTTAAGCCTGTTTGCCGAGCACTATGCAGCTGTACAAGCGACGCCTCAAGCCAGCGATCATCAGAATATCCGCCAGTTTATGCAAAATGGCTGGGATGGCATTGCATTTGAAGGTCAGGTTTTAACTGCTAAATAAAGTTTATCAATATATAAAACCGCTCATAAGAGCGGTTTTATATAGGCATCTAAATAGCAAATTTTAATTTAGCTTTTCCCAACCTGTTCAATCCACTGAATTGAACTGACACGGAATACCTCACAGGCGCCATCACCGGTATCCGTCGGGGTCAATGAAGAAGTCCAGACCAGATCTTTATCACGCACTTCAACCAGCTCACCCTGCATACGCACCAGATCACCACGTTTCACCTTTTTAATGGCCTTGGCAATTTCAGGATTGGCCGGAATGATATGCATATTGGACACCATCTGCTTGGCTTGTTCTACCGGCACGGGCACCCGATCCATTTTCCAGTTCAGATAACGGTCATATTGATTGACACTAATATGTCGGGCAATTTCAGGTTCAGCAAACAGGCCCCAACTCACCGCATAATCAATCGGAGAGAATTTGGCCTGCGGATCAGCGCTATAGACTTTGGAACCCAAAATACGGAAATCACCTTTAAAAGGCTGCAAGACGGAAATCGACTGTCCTTTGACCACAGGTGGCAAACCTTTGGCAATATTGTGATCGACCGAGCTATAGCTGGAAATAGGCAGCAACAAACCGGCCAACAAAGCATAATGTTTAAAGTGTTTGAACATCATTTTTAATCTAATCCTAATCGAGTTGATCAAACGTTTTAAGGATATCTTCCTTGATCTTACGTATTTTTTAATGAATAAACAGTTGAACTTGGTAACAAACTGGGTGTATTTAGTCAGCTTGGGCATTCCCGAATATTGTATTTTTCAGTTAAGCTAAAATACATTCAGATTAAATTAAAACAACCCAAATGCTGTATCAACTTTATCAACAACACATCTTTCCGCACCTTTTAAATCAGGTGATGCAAACGCCGTCCTTGATGGATTTACGCCGTGAATTGCTTTTGAACATTTCTGGTGAAGTACTGGAAATTGGTTTTGGTACAGGGCTGAATCTGCCTTTCTATCAAGAAGTAGATCTGGTCTATGCCGTAGAACCCAATCCGGCCATTTTCAAGCTGGCAGAACCGCGCATCCAGCAGGCTGCTTTTCAGGTTGAACATAGTCTAGAACATGTGATCTCGACCTGGACGCTGTGTAGTATTGCTGACCTCAGCCAAAGTCTGCGTGAGATTTATCGTGTGCTACAACCGGGCGGTCACTTGCATGTGGTCGAACATGTGCTGAATCGACAAAATTTAAATATCCAGCGCCTGCAGCATTTACTCACCCCGATTCAGAAGAAAGTCGCAGATGGCTGTCATTTAAACCGAGATATTGAAACTGCCTTACTGGAAACTGGTTTTGAAATTGAAGAATTGAATTATATCAATGCCACAGGGATTCCGAAGATTGGCCAGCGTATGCTGCTGGCTCGACTGCGTAAACCGCAAGGCTAATTTATTTTCGTTTTGCCGTTAATGTTGCTGCAACTGAGTCACACGCAGCAACTGACAATGGGCATGATATTCCGAGCCTGTACCCACCTGAAATTCCTGTCCCGTGCTTCCTGAATGTACTGTGACCAGATCACCGCTGAGTGTAATCTTCTGCCCTGATTTTAGCCTGCGAATCTGATTGGCAATTTTCTCGTTGGCAGCGATCAGACTAAAATGCTGGACATGCGTGCTGAGAAATTCAGCTTCAGCCTGGCTGATTTGCTCCTCGATTTGATAACAGCGTTTTGCTTTATCAAATGCTAATGTTGCCTGCATGACTGGCAGTGACTGACTGAGCAACAGCACATCAATATTACTGACATAGGCCAGATCATTAAAATGTCCGACCATAGGGCTGGCCTGATGCAAGACACGACGATTCGGTTTAACAAAACGTTTATCATGCACAGTAAATGTAGCTGAAATGGGCTGAATCGGCTCTACCGAAAAGTTTTTCAAGACACCTCGTTCTTCCAGATGTGGGATCGCACGAAAAAACTCATTCCAGACCCACAGTCCCAGCATAAACAGCAGCGCAGTGATCAGTAATTTCTGCATAATTTCTTATTCTTTCCTTGGTTGTGCTCAATCATCGAAATCAATCCGGATGGTTTCAAAACGCACCCGCCCTTCCTGAACTGCACGGGCAATGGCTTGCTGGCCTTTAGTCAGACGCGCTCCGCCACTTTTGATATCAATCAATACCACTTCAATATCCTCTGCTTCGCCTTCGCCGTCTCTGAAATCGCTGTAGCCATCAAAGACCACATAATCGACAGGATCGCCCAGAAACTTGGCATCACTGGGCAGATATTGAAATTCCGGCATGATCGGTGCGAGCTGTTCCGCCATTTTGCCTTTCAGGACTGCCCTGCTGGTATTGACACTGCGTTTTTGCGCGGCGATCAATGCCTGCTGATGTTCTAGTTCCAGCTCGGCAATATACTGCTCATATTCAGCCTTGATGCGTCCATTGCGTGTCTGACTTAAAATAATGGTGGTCAGCACCACCCCGATACATGTGCCAATCAGCATGGCCATCCATATGGACATTCAATCTTCCTAATTTACTTTATTTTTTCAGCGCAACATTCGACTGAAGTTGAAAACATCAGCCATTGGTACGCTTGAAAAGAATGATATGCTAGGCAGGAACAGAATAAAATCACCTTGAGTCATGAAAACAATTTTAGTTGCGAATCAGAAAGGCGGTTGTGGCAAAACCATGACAGCTATTAGTTTAGCGTCAGCACTCGCACAAAAAGGTTATAAGGTGGCGCTGGCCGATGCCGATAACCAGAAATCGGCATTGCAATGGCTCAAGCAACGTCCGGAACAGGCAGCACAGATCCAAAGTCTGGACTGGCGCAATCACAAATCCATTGGTGATGCACCGAAGCAGATTGAGTATCTGATCATTGATGCACCGGGAGCGTTGACTGAAGATCATGCCGAGCAGCTGATCAGTGAAGCGCATGCGATTATTATTCCGATCCAGCCTTCATTTTTTGATATTGATTCGACCCGCCGTTTTCTCAAGCATTTGCAGGATATTAAGCGGATTCGTAAAGGCAAGGTTGAAATTTTACTGTTGGCCAACCGTACCAAACCGAATGCAGCCAGTAATCAGGACATACAGCAGTTTTTTGACAAGATCGACCAGCAGCCGGTGGCCTGGATTTCAGAACGTGCACCTTATAGCCGTCTGGCTATGGAAGGTCTGTCAGTCTTTGATAAACCTCAAAAAATCTATCGGGAATTACAGGATCAATGGCAACCGGTGCTGAATGCCATTATCGATGATCCCAGTCAGTGGTTTTAAGCCAGTCCGCTGAATCCTAACACTGCTTTGGGAAAATAATCACGCTACTTACCAAGCCGTCATTTTCGATCGCTTTTTTTTCAGTTAATATGCCTGAACACGACCTAAAAAATGAGCCATTAAATTCAGTGCAACAGTACGCGCCTACATTACAAAAAGTCTTATTATTTGGATTGTTCTTTATCCTGATTTTTTTGAGTTTTCATATACTCAAATATTTCATCATCCCTGTAGTTTGGGCAGCGATTATCGCCTATATGACTTGGCCCTTGTATCAGTCGGTGTTACGCCTATGCGGCAATCGGCCAACGCTGAGTGCCACCATGATGATTCTGGCCGTGATTCTGGTGTTTGGTCTGCCATTTATCTTCGCCATTTTTATGTTGCAGCATGAAGGTCGTAATCTGTATTTTGAATTGCAGCGACAGGTCTTTTCCGGTCATCTGGATGTACCGGATTTTATTCGTGGCCTTCCGATTATCGGCAAGGAAATTAGCCGAACTTTAAATGAAATCAATACCGATCCAAACAGTATCGCGCTATCGATCTCGAGCTGGATTCAAGGTCATCTGAATTACGGCAAAGTGGTATTGAATGAAGTCAGTAAAAATATCTTTAAATTGTGTTTTGCGATACTTTCGCTGTTCTTTTTCTACCGTGATGGTCAGACCATTTTAAATCAGGTGCGTAAAGCTTTTGAGATGGTGGTCGGGCCACGTGTGCATCATTATTTTTCTACCATTTCTGCCACTACACGTGCGGTGGTCTATGGCGTTGGTTTGACTGCAATTGCCCAGTCTTTATTGGCAGGTCTGAGTTATTTTGTCGCGGGTGTGCCAAATCCGATGGTCTTGACCATTGTGACCTTTATTTTCGCTCTGATTCCTTTTGGCCCACCGGTGGCTTATAGCGCAGTATCACTGTGGCTCTTTTCACAGGGACAGACGATTGAGGCGATTGGGGTGATGGCTTGGGGTGTCTGTATTGTCAGTACGGCCGACAACGTAATTCGTCCACTGGTGATTTCTGGCGCAACACAAATTCCATTCCTGTTGATTATGTTTGGTGTTCTGGGCGGTATTGCCAGTTTTGGTCTGGTCGGCGTCTTCATTGGTCCAGTGATTCTTGCAGTCTTGCTGGCAATTTGGCGTGAATGGTTACATGAAAGTAATTTGAATGAACCCTTAATGATGCCTAAAGCCACCATGGCACATGACATCGATCCGCAGACCGAAGACACACCGCCCAAAGCACCTTAAAGCACAAATTGAGTCGACTTAAACAAAACAAAACATTTAAGTACTGATTCTATATAGAGCTTCTGATCTTGCTCTGTTTCAATAGATTTACAAAACAGAATAAAGATCAGGATGCCAATACCATGTCTTCATTGTTTAAAATTACGACACTTTGTGCGCTCAGTGCTGCACTTTTCACAGGTTGCGCCTCGACTTCTCCATCGAATGAACTGGTCAGAGCCGTGACTGTAAATGCAGTAACCGCTGAGGGGATAGGTCAAGAGATTGGCACCGTATTACTCAGTGACAGTCCAGCCGGTCTGGTGATACGTACCAACCTGAAACAGCTCCCTGCCGGTGAGCGAGGTTTCCATATTCACGAAAATGGTTCATG
Source organism: Acinetobacter sp. YH12106 (assembly GCF_013418995.1). Classification (NCBI taxonomy): domain Bacteria; kingdom Pseudomonadati; phylum Pseudomonadota; class Gammaproteobacteria; order Moraxellales; family Moraxellaceae; genus Acinetobacter; species Acinetobacter sp. YH12106. Next base: position 155,434 of record NZ_VPAV01000004.1, on the reverse strand, counting down.
TGCACCCGCCATGAAAGATGGCAAGATGGGTGCAGCACTGGCTGCCGGTAGTCATTACAATCCGAACCAGTCACCCAATCATGGTACGCCGGTGACCGGTCACCTCGGTGATTTGCCTGCATTAAAAGTCAATACTGACGGTACTGCCCGTGTCACCCTGCTTGCACCACGTTTGAAACTGGCGGATCTTCAGGGTCGTGCCATTATGGTTCATGCCGGCGGCGACAACTATTCTGACACCCCCTTACCATTAGGTGGTGGTGGCGACCGCATTGCATGTGGTGTGATCTAAACAGATTAATGTAGATATAAAAAGAAAAAGACGGGCAATCTGCTCGTCTTTTTTCATGAAATTTTCTTTAGAGTTGGCATCTAAATAACTTTTTTACTATAGATCAGTTTATTGCCGGAAAACTTAAAGTTTTTTTTTGCAGTTATGCCATCAATAACAATATCGCGAAACTCAATAACCAACTGCTTTACTCGGTTATAACTCATTATAAATATTGAATATATTTTTATTTTTAAGATTTAATCTTCAATTTATATTGGGTACACTCAGGGTTAATTTAATTAAATCAGTATGTCTTATGAACATCAAAACTTTACGTCTGGTCGGTTTGTTTGAAGGGATTTCATTTCTGCTACTTTTATTTATCGCGATGCCCGTGAAATACATGATGGATAATCCGATCTTAGTGAAATATGTTGGTATGGGGCATGGCGTACTATTTGTGCTGTTTTTAGTGGTGTTATTTGCGGTCTGTGAAAAGCAAAAATGGTCGCTCAGCATGTTTTTGATGGGCCTGATCGCTTCAATTTTGCCATTTGGGCCATTTTTGTTTGATCTGAAATTAAAGAAACTAGAGCAGCCAGTCGCTGAGCTTCAATAGATATTAAAATCCTCTCTCCCTCTGAGAGAGAGTTAGAGAGAGGGTATAGCCTTACTTTATAAAAGGAGGAGCTTTAAAACTCCCCTCTCACCTTCCGCTCAGAAATAATCTGCTTTAAGCTCAGACGCGGCAAAGTAAACCACAATGCAATCAAAATAAAAGATGCGATGCAATAGGCCCAAATATCATAGGCTTCATAAGCCATTCGAACTGCTTCAATCACCACGAAAAAGCTAAGCATCAGGATAATCGAAACCGTAGCAGCCACCGTACCTTTGGACACTTCAGAAGACATCAGTGCAAAACGGTACAGCACCGAGAAACTTACGCCTTCACCAAGGCTGATACAGGTGGTGCCGATAATCAGGCAATGCACAAAATAATCTGGAATAAACAGACCGAGTATTAATAAGCCTGTACCAAACAGCATCAATGGCACACCCAAGAGTACAGTTTTCCCCAGCGGCATTTTGTCGATGATTTTTAGCAAAACCAGATTACCGATAATCAAGCCGCCCAAAACCGGAAACTGCGCCAGACCATATTGCACGCTGCTGAATCCAAACTGCTCGACCAGAATTACAGGCGATAAGGCAATCCATAACATCAACGGCAGGCTGACCAAAGGTAGTGCCGCGGTCATAATCACAAAGCGTTTATTTTTTAAAACCTGTTTAAAGTCATCCAGAATATAGCTAAACGGCTGCTTCGGAACACTGACTTTCAGGTTTGGCATTTTGGCTTTCAGGCCAAACCAGCTTAAAAATGACAGAAATGCAATGCCGATAAAGCCCCAATGCCAGGAAATATGATCAATCATAAAGGCACCCAGTACCGGCCCGAGCAATGGCGCCAGTAAAGAAACATTGGCCATGAGTGCCATGACTTTGATGGCATCGCGCTCTTCGAAGCTTTCCTGAATGGCGGCATAACCTACGGCGGTAATAAAGGACAGTCCAAAGCCTTGTAAGAAACGCAGGAATAAAAAGCTTTCGATATTGGGTGTTAGTAAAATTGCCAGACAGCTAATTGTGAAAAATGCCACGCCGCCCAAGAGTACGGTTTTACGTCCAAGACGATCGGACAATGGCCCCAAAATCGCTGCAACAAATGCCCCACCCAACAGGAAAAAGGACATGGAGGATGGCGCCCATGAACTGCTTACCCCAAAATCACGGGTAATCGATAGCATGGCTGGTTGGATCAGGTCATTACAGATATAGACGGAAAATTCAAACAGAACCAGTGCCAGCGGGAACATGAGTGTGGCACGGGTCAGTTTTTGGGTTTGGATGTTTTGCATGGGAGTTTTTATTGTCACCCTGCTCGTTTAAGCAGGCTAAACTTTGTCTAAAATAGAAAGAGGAAATTTTAGCAGAGTCCTGTTTTTAAGTCCGTTCTCTTTTTTAATGACCTACTCAAAACAAATCAATGGAGGATACATTATTCATCTATATTCTAATAATTTATAAAAATCAAATAGACTCTACTGAGTTCCACTCTTGAAACCATTTTTCTTTTCTAGGATTTTCAAAATGAAGAATTTGTTCTACTAAGTCTATAATTAGTTGATCAATATCTTTTGCTATCGAAGATCCTAACTTTATTTTTGAAATACTTCCACTTTTTAATGGGTCACTACAGTCTAATCTAGAGTAATGATAGTTAGCCCTATCCATGATAAATTTATCAATATAATTAACATATCCTTCTGTTGAAAAATGGTCTTGAGGAAAAAATTTTACTAAGCTCAGCCAACAGAATCTTAAAAACCAGATTAAGTCTTCATTACCTTTCATCATATTAAGAGCAATTTCGCTATCCCAATTGATATGACAGTTTAAATACACTTCTCTTTTCAAGTCAGGTAAAGAAAAAATAAAATTTTGATCTGCCTCTAATTCACTATCTTTCTCACGATACAATAATTTTTCTCGTAGGATTTTTTCTGATTTTCTTTTATCGTAATTGGTGTAAAACCTATTTAGATAGAATAATAAGAGTGAAGCTAAAAATCCTCCAATCACGCCAATTGTAGCGGCTGATATATTTGAGTCCATCAACTCCCCCCTCTTCCCAAAAGCAAAAAGCGCATCACTAAGATACGCTTTTAACCAAATTCTGACTAAAGATCAAACACTATTATGGGCAGGCTGCTTTCTGGAAGTTTCTGGTATTTGAACCACGTGCACACTGATATAACTTTTCAGCATTCTGCATTTTCCAGCTTTTCTGTTCTTTTTTGAAATGATAAATGGTCTGAACTGATTTGACCGAATCATCCAACAAACCTGTTTCAGTCACTTTCACCTGCCCAACGGTGGGTGACTCCACATTATTAAAAAACTGACGAATCTCGACTGTTGCCAGTTCATTACGTAAATCAGGCCTCATTTTAAGTACCTGATCCAAAGGTGTATCCGAAGAAGACTGCACTTTTGCAATCACCTGCTGGGTAGTGGTACAACCCGACATCATCATACCCAGACCTAAAGCTGTAACCGCCAATAACCGTAACATATCGTTTAACCCAGATTATCCTTATTATACAAATTTATCATGCCGCGCTTTTCAGCTTAACGCTATTTAGACTATGTAACCCCATTTACACAGCAATAAAAAAAGCGCAACTTGCGATGCGCTTTTGTAAACTTTTAAAATCCGATCAGATTAAAGATCAAATAATTTACCCGGGTTCATAATACCATTTGGATCGAACACTTGTTTCAGGGCTTTCATATATTCGATTTCTTCCGCAGAACGTGAATATTCAAGGTATGGCTTCTTGGTCATCCCTACGCCATGTTCGGCTGAAATTGAACCATCATATTTTTTCACGGTGTCAAAGACATACTTGTTTACTACCTGACATTTAGCGAAGAATTCATCCTTGCTTAAATCCGCTGGTTTTAAGATGTTCAAATGCAAGTTACCGTCACCAATATGACCGAACCAGCAAATTTCAAAGTCTGGGTAGTTCTCTGCAACAATTGCATCAATTTCTTTAATAAATGCAGGAACGTGCGTGATCAATACTGAAATATCATTTTTGTATGGAATAAACGGTGCGATTGACTCAGAGATGTCTTCGCGTAAACGCCATAAGCTTTCGACTTGGTCCAGACTTTGGCTCAGAACGCCGTCCAGTACCCAACCTTGTTCCATACAATGCTCAAAAATTTCCATCGCCTTGTCCATAATCGGCTCAAACGGCGCTTCAAACTCAAGCAAAACATAGAATGGACATTCAGTTTCAAATGGACGTTGTACATGACCATTGGCCAATACTTTTTGCATTGCCAGTTCACCAAAGAACTCAAATGCTGTTAAATCAATTTTCGCCTGGAAAGCATGCAATAACGGCATGATTGCATCAAAATCAGGTACACCCAGTACCATCACTTGCAGGTCTTGCGGTTGACGTTCAAGCTTGATTTCTGCTTCAGTCACCAGACCCAGCGTACCCTCACCACCGATGAACAAGTGTTGCAGCGCATAACCGGTGGCATTCTTGATCATGCCTTTGTTCAGACGCAATACATCACCTTTACCGGTCACCACCGTCAGGCCAAGTATCCAGTTACGGGTCATGCCGTATTTAATGACTTTAATACCACCGGCATTGGTGCCGATGTTCCCGCCAATCTGGCTTGAGCCCGCAGAAGCAAAGTCAACAGGATAATACATACCCTGATCGGAAGCATAGTTTTGCAACTGTTCAGTCACCACGCCTGCCTGCACGCGAACCATCCGGTCTGCCGGGAAGAATTCCAGAATCTGGTTCATCTTGTCCATGCTCACCACAATCTCGCCATTGGCTGCAACTGCACCTGCAGACAGACCCGTACGACCGCCTGATGGGGTGACTGCAACATTAAACTGGTTTGCCAATTTTACGATGTCTTGAACCTGTTCAGTCGTCGAAGGAAAAACGATGACCGATGGGTTTGGATCAAAGTGTTTCGTATGATCACGACCCCAATTCTGGAGGCTGTCCGTATCGGTTTTAATACGGTTTTCACCCAAAATTGCCGTCAATTGGGTCAATAACTCAGGGGTTAAAGCGACTGGAGCATTCATCGTTTGCAGACCTAGCATGATTTAAACAAGAGAGACTTCGCTGGTTTATTTGCATATTTTTTAGGCATAAAAGCCTGTATACAAATCAGGCGAAACATGATGATTAAAGCACCAAAAATGGGAGCTTAAACAGCATGGCGCAATATTATAAGCTATTTTTTGGGGTTTCCCGCGAAAAATGACAATTTTGATAATATACCTTTGAAAATACAGATTTAATTCAACCAGAATTATAAGCATTGATCATATATCTGCTCAAAATACCTGAGGTGACTGTCATCAAGGAAATGTATAACCGCCCTTTTCCTGTGCTATTATACCGCGACTAAATTTGGCCTTTGTAGCGGAGCCGTAATGAGCCAACATCTATCTCTACCTAAAGATAAAATCCGTTTTCTATTGTTAGAAGGCGTTCACCAGAACGCAATCGATACATTGAATGCAGCTGGATACACCAACATCGACTATCGTAAAACAGCGCTCGAAGGCGAAGCGTTGAAAGAAGCGATTAAAGATGCTCACTTCGTCGGTATTCGTTCCCGTACTCAACTGACTGAAGAAGTATTTGAAGCTGCGAACAAACTGATTGCAGTAGGTTGTTTCTGTATCGGGACCAACCAGGTGAACCTTGATGCTGCGATGCGTCGCGGTATTCCGGTATTTAACGCCCCTTACTCAAATACCCGTTCGGTTGCTGAACTGGTATTGGCAGAAACTATTCTTCTTCTGCGCCGTGTACCTGAAAAATCAACAGATACACATGCAGGTGGCTGGAACAAATCGGCTGTCGGTTCATTCGAAACACGTGGTAAAACTTTAGGTATCGTAGGTTACGGTTCAATCGGTTCACAACTTTCTGTACTGGCTGAAAGCCTAGGCATGAAAGTAACCTACTATGATGCAGTCACAAAACTACCTTTAGGTAATGCACGTCAAGTCGGCTCTATGGGCGAATTACTTGCCAATGCAGATGTGGTTACTCTACATGTTCCGGATCTGCCATCTACCCGTAATTTCTTTGGCAAAGAACAGTTTGCGCAAATGAAAGAAGGTGCAATCTTCCTGAACGCAGCACGTGGTACATGTGTTGTGATTGAAGATCTGGCAGATGCGATCAAGTCTGGTCACATTGCTGGTGCTGCAGTAGACGTATTCCCGAAAGAGCCGAAAGCCAATGGTGAAGAATTCGTTTCTCCACTGCGTAACCTTCCAAACGTGATCCTGACTCCGCACGTGGGTGGTTCGACCATGGAGGCACAAGCCAACATCGGTCTGGAAGTTGCTGAGAAATTCGTTGCTTATTCAGATAAAGGTATGACTTTATCTGCAGTGAACTTCCCAGAAATCGCACTGCCATTGACTGAAGGTAAACACCGTTTACTGCACATTCATAAAAACATGCCGGGCGTTCTTTCTAAGATCAACAACCTGTTTGCTGAACACGGTATTAACATCTCTGGCCAGTCTTTAATGACCAAAGGTGATGTCGGCTACCTAGTGATGGATGTAGACGCGACTGCATCTAAAGAAGCACTCGATACCCTACATGAAGTTGAAGGAACAATCCGCGTACGCGTACTGTTCTAATTTAACGATATGCAAAAACCACAGCTTTCGGGCTGTGGTTTTTTGTTTTTTAAGGTTTTTATTTTTCAGCCTTTACTGTTCTTCCGCTCTTCGAGAAATCGAAACCTATTAAGTTATGCTGAATTTTAAAATTGCACCTATTGTACAAGCGCCACTGATTCTCCTGATCGCGATGATCAGTATGCAAAGCAGTGGCTCCTTTGCCAAATATCTGTTCGGTCAGTTTCCCATTCTGACCGTTTCAGCCATGCGTCTGCTTTTGGGTGCTGTAATTTTGGCATTGATTTTTAAAATTTGGCAAATTCATTTCAGACAGATCAAGTGGCCGGCCATTCTCAGTTATGGTCTGGCCCTGGCAGGTATGAACCTGCTGTTTTATCTGTCTATTGATCGCTTGCCGCTGGGCATTGCGGTTGCTTTTGAATTCATTGGCCCTTTAAGTGTGGCGCTGTTTTATGCGCGGCAAAAATTTGATTTTGTCTGGGTCGGATTGGCGATTTTAGGCCTGATTCTGCTGTTTCCCTTTGATCAGGCTGCACAGCCACTTGATCCGGTCGGGATTCTATTTGCCCTAAGTGCGGGTGCCTGTTGGGCGCTATACATCGTCGCTGGGCAAAAGCCTTCCGGGGTTTCCGGCAACCATACCGTGTGCTTGGGCATGTTGGTCGGGATGCTGGTACTGATGCCAATTGCACTTTTTGCTGGCATTCCTGCGCATACCTTTGAACCCATCAGCCTGTTATATTTCATGGCTCTGGCTGTGCTGGCCAGCGCCCTGCCTTTTACCCTGGAAATGATTGCCCTGCGAAATTTAACCGCCTTGAGTTTTGGTACTTTGATGAGTCTGGAACCTGCAATCGCAGCACTCTCTGGTTTTATCTTCTTGGGTGAAACTTTATTGTGGACACAATGGCTGGCACTGACCACGATTATTAGTGCTTCAATTGGCTGTACGGTGACCAGTCAAAGACGAAAACATTGAATAAAAATAAAGGCGCTTAAGCGCCTTTATTTAAAATACCTTTATTAGAATCATTTTAACGTGGTGTTGCGTCTTTAATCGCCGTATTTAATACAGTGGCTGCTGTCACACTATAGCCATCACATGCAAAAGCAAGCTGATCATAAGTGTATTCTGTCCATTTGATCATTAAAGGACTGGCATCATTTTCCTTTAATTTGTCTAAAGCCACTTTTCGTGATTGGGCAACATAATCGTTGTGATCAATATGTTCTCCATGTTCCGAGAACGCACTGTTATAAATTCCTCCTTGATATTCGATCGCACCAAAATATTTGTAATATTGCATAGCAGCATCTTTATATTCTGCCTTTTTATATTTCAAGCCAGCCATGGTGCCATCTCGAATAGTTTTTGCCAGCTCCTGGACAGACGTTTGTGCCTGCCAATCAGCCAGCGTGCGATAGTCAGTTTTTGTTTCCGGATCAAATTCAATATATTCTTCTTCCGGATGTTCAGCCTGAAGACGGAAACATTTAGATCCATTCGGGAATGTGCGCGCCTTCTGCAAATCAATAAAATTGGCTGCAAACTCATTATAATATTTACGGTCAGCGGCTGTCGTATTATCACTATTAAATAACACTCTGGTTGCAGCATCCTCATACATTTTCACCACAGCAATATTGGTACGTTCAGTTAATGCTTTTCCTGACAGGTCGTACCACTCTATATGCCGTCAGTAATTTTATTTTTATGACTGGCCAATAGAAGTTTTTTCGACTCCATGTCTGCTGCATCAGCATTCGGCAAGTTGAACTGATAGTTGTAGAATTCCGACACTGTGTCTGATGCTCCATCACCCGGGGTTCCAGGATTGTTCGGATTACCAGGATTGGTCGGAGCCGGTTGGCTAGGGACTGGTGTATTATTATCCGAATTATCAGAGCTACCACATGCTGCAAGCATACAGCCCAAAATGGCGCAAGAAAGTATTCGTAATTTCATTATTATCTACCTTATTATTTTCATTGTTATTTTAATGCTGCCCCGAATTGGGATCTAAGATATTTTAATAAATATAAAAATAAGATCAAATTAAAAATTGATTAATTTGTAACCACACCTGAGGTAAGTTTAATTTTGAATTTAAAACTTCACATATTTGATTGAGCTAAAATGTAAATTGATTATCTCCAAACTTAAGTTGCATTCACAAAATATTGCTCTGGCCTACTCAGCAAAAATCAACCAGTTTGCTATAATTTCATTTCTTTCTATTTCTCATTTTCACCCGCTCTGGGTAGAAGCTGCTTCCATGCCAAACGCCCAACTTCTTGCCGTATTCTTCATGGTCTTGTCCATGACTTCGTACCAGATCAGTGCATCTTTTGCCAAACAGCTGTTTAGTGTACTGGATCCGATTACTGTCACCATTTTAAGACTCTGTTTTGCTGCAATCATTGTCTGCGTCATGTTCCGCTCTTGGAAAATAATTTCACGTTTGCCTTTTTTAAAATGGCGGGATTTACTCTGCTATAGTGCGGCTTTAGGGGTCATGAATATTTTATTCTATCTGTCACTTGGTCGTTTACCGCAGGGCATTGCGGTAGGTCTGGAGTTTATTGGCCCTTTGGGCCTGGCTCTACTGTCGATTAAACACCGTAGTGATTATATCTGGGTATTGATGGCCATTTTGGGCATCGCGCTGATGGTGCCATGGGGACAGGCCAATAGCAGTAATTTTGACCTGTTGGGCGCAGCTTGTGCCTTGGGGGCAGGTTTCTGCTGGGCGCTGTATATTTTCTTTGGCCAACGTGTGGTTCAGCAGAATATCGGCATGCATGCACTGACCATTGCCATCAGTATTTCAGCATTGTGTCTGCTGCCGATCGGTCTCTACAACAACGCGCCCGCATTGATTGATACACAACATTGGGGCAAGGCCATTGTGATTGCAATTCTGGCCACCGCGATTCCTTATGCCCTCGATTTAAAAGCCTTACAGCATTTAAACAAAATGAGCTATGGCACCCTGTCCAGCCTCTCTCCGGCTTTAGCAGCTTTGACCGGTTTTCTGTTATTGGGTGAGAAAATCACGGTACTGCAAGCGGTCGCTCTGGTGTGTATTATGCTGGCCTCTGTCGGTGTGACAGTAGGTGCCGCGCGTCAAGGAGCTGCAGAACGGAATGCATAAAGCTTGGTTGGAATCAGGACAACTGACTCAAGGTTTTCATTCATTCTTGTGCTTGCTTCCTTTGGGAGAAATACCTCGGAGAAATGAATCCGGATAAAAAAGACGGCTGTATCGCCATCTTTTTTATTTATTTGATTTGAAGTTAAAATTTAGCTTTGTACCAGCATATCTTTTTTCATGTCTTTATAACGTTGATATTCAGTCTTGTACTGCGCTGCTAAAGCGGTCTTTTGCTCTTCACCGAGAATTTTTCCTGCTTGCTGGAAGAAACCATGTTCCTCTTCTTTTAAGTGGTGATGCACTTTTTCGGAAAGCTTTTTGGCAATTGCAATCCAGCCCGGATTACTCAATTCTGTTGCAGTCAGCTCTTCAATCATCTCGTCCATTTCATGATGTTCGGCCAAGGCATGCCGAGTAATATTCAAGCCCGAATCAGTCATCATCAGGGGGATATAGAAATAACGGTCTTCAGCCGCTTCATGGGCAAATAATTCATTCTTGAGTTGTTTGAACAGCTCACGACGTTCTGCTGTATCCCCTGAAGTTTGTAGTAATTTTTCTGCAAGATCACGCTGAATTTCATGACTTTCTCTTAATGCTTCAAAAATGGTGGTCATCTAATTTTTCTCCTGTTTTCGCCCTGCCTTTTTACATCATAGAAAGAAAATGGCATGGGTTCAGGAGGTTTTATAAGTACAAATTGTATAAAAAACTTTAATATTGAGAATGGTTTACATCTATTCTTATATAAAAAACATCTGATAGGCCATCCGGCAAATCAGTAAACTGACCAGAATCAGGAATAAAATCCGGATAAAGCCACTGCCATATTTAAAGGCTAATTTGACACCCAGCAAGGAACCACAGATATTGGCCACCGCCATCATCGCCCCGACCATAAATAGCACATTGCCGCTGGGAATAAAGAAAGTTAACGCTGCCAGATTGGTGGTGAAATTGGCAATTTTAGATAAAGCTGAAGCATGTAAAAAATCGACACTTAAATAACGAATGAAAAAGAAAATAAAGAAACTGCCCGTGCCCGGCCCGAAAATTCCGTCATAAAATCCGATGGCCAGACTGCCCAAAACTGCCAATGCCAACATTTTCTTGGTGAGCTTTTGCTGAACATGCACCTGACCAAACTGCTTTTTCATCACGGTATAAATCGCGATGACAATCAGCATGATCAATACAAAAGGTTTGAGGATTTCGACCGGAATCAAGGTGACACTGGCCGCACCCATAAACGAGCTGATGAAACTGCAAGCTGCAATCACGCCCAAGAGCAACCACGGCAGTTTTACCTGACGCAAATAGGAAAATGCCGCAGAGCCAGTACCAAAAATCGAGGCCAGTTTGTTGGTACCAAATACGGTAGCCGGCTGTAAATGCGGCAGACTGCCCATAATTGCCGGAATCTGGATCAGACCACCACCGCCTACGGCAGCATCAATTGCCCCTGCAAAAAATGCAAAGACAATCAGACTGATGATGATCTCAATATCCATATTTCAGACCTTGCTTAGAGGTTTAAGACGCGTTTTGGCACCAGGCGTTTTTTATCACTAATTTCCGCCAGGCCTAAACATTTTTCACCATCAAAAACCAAGACCTGTTCAGCTGCATCGTGCTCGATATTACTTTCCATGCCACGGCTAAAATATTCTGCCCGCCCTTCTGGCACTTGGACTTGCGGGAAATGTTGCACCGGCGCATAAGCCGGCAATAACAACCTATCACGCTCGTCTTCACTCAGGCTTTCCAGATATTCAATGGTATAACTCGGGATCAAATCAAAATGACCGGTTTTAATGCGGTGTAAATAGGTCAGATGGCCGTAAGTACCCAAGGCTTTGGCAATATCTTCACCGAGTACCCGGATATAAGTCCCTTTAGAGCAGGTAATATCCAGCGTGATGCTATTTTCAGTAAAGGATAAAAACTCAATGGCCAGAATGCTAATCGGGCGCGCTTCACGTTCAATCTCGATGCCCTTACGTGCCAGTTCGTATAAAGGACGGCCTTCTTTTTTCAGCGCCGAATACATCGGTGGCACTTGCTGGATATCACCGATAAACTGTGTCAAGATTTCTTGAATCAACGCTTCCGAAAGTTCAGGAACCGCTTTTTCTAATAAGACTTCGCCTTCGACATCGCCGGTGGTGGTGCTATGTCCAAGAAAGACCGTCGTTTGATAACGCTTGACTGAATCTAATAAATAATGCGAAAACTTGGTCGCCTCACCTAAACATATCGGCAACAAGCCGGATGCCAGAGGATCCAGTGCCCCGGTATGGCCTGCTTTTTGCGCACGATACAACCAGCGAACTTTTTGCAATGCAGCATTGGAACTAATGCCCAAGGGTTTATTCAAAAGGAAGACACCACTAAGATGACGACGCTGAATTTTAGGAGATGATGCTTTCATGGCAAAAAATCAGACATTTTATAAATTGGCGCCATGGTAAAACCCTGTGCGATGATTTACAACTTTTCTATGGTATCTGATGATTTTTATGGCATATTGAGCCGAATCAAAACTCTAAAAATAATGAAACCGAAAAAACAGGTGCATAGGATATGCAGAAATACAAGATATGGATCATTCTGGCTCTGGTGGTGCTGTGCTTTATCACCCTGATGCTCTGGTTATCTCCTCAGAATGAATCACAGACAGAGACTATTGGCCAATCATCTCTTAGTGAACGCCGCGGCGAACCTGCCGCATTAAGTATGACCAACCCTGCCAATGCAGCATTTTCCAGTGCCAGCCAGCAAGATACCGAAATCAATTGCCAGATGCAGCTGGATGCGAGTAACCGTCTGACTGTCAATGAACAGACTCGAAACTGTTTTGAATATTTTATTACCCAGTTTGGTGAAAAAAATCTGGCGCAGATTCAACAGGATTTTAAAACTTACATTCGCCAGAATCATAAAGAACCCGCTCTCTCACAAATTCTGGATTTATGGGATCGCTATATTCAGTATCGTCAAGGTTTAGGCCAACTGACTGCACCGACAGGCCTCGATCAGGAAGATCCGGCCTATTACCGCAGCATCTATAGCAGCACCCAGAATTTGCGTAAACAATATTTTTCTAATTATGAAATTGAAGGTTTATTTGGTACCGAAGACACCTATCATGAATATACGCTTGACCGTATGGCCGTGCTGGCAGACAACAGCTTAAGCGAGTCTGAAAAAGCCCAGAAGCTCAAAAATCTGTTTGAACAATTACCACAAGACTGGCAGGAAAATCTGGAACAACTGAATAAACTCGAAGATTTACGCAAACTCAGCGCAGACATTAAAGCGCGTGGTGGCTCAAATGTAGAGATTCGTCAAATGCGATTAAACCTGGTCGGCCCTGAAGCCACGCAACGTCTGGAGCAACTGGATGGCGAACGTGCTAGCTGGAAATCCAGTGTCACGACGTATCTCAATGAACGGGATAGCATCATGCAAAGTGGCATGAGTGACAGCGCCAAACAGCAAGCCGTCGAGAAGCTGCGCCAGCAACGTTTTCAACAGCCGAATGACCAGCTGCGGGTCGAAACCTTTGAACAGATTCATGATCAAGGCGGCAAGTTGCCCTTTGCGAATTAAGCCTAAAAGCCATCACCTGTTGATGGCTTTTTTTATGATCCTCATATCGAAAGCTTTATACCTTCATATCTCCCGCCCTAACTTTGTTTCTAAATATTTCTTGTTTACACAAAATAACCGTAATGAGTGTTTTGTATTTCAACAACTTAAAATTTAAATACAGCCGTAAATAAAACATATTCTTACAATGTAAATCTCTTCTCTCTGTCGTGTCCTAAAATGACATGGTTTTAGCGCGTTGAAGTGAAAAAATACCGCTACTCAAAAGAAAAATTGCTCAGCCATAGAAGGCCAAAACTGTATGGTCCAAAGTCTGCTTTTGTGGCTTATAACACTCTAGAAAAGCAATGATTGCTTTAATAACGATAAAATTAAAAAGGGATGCTTATGCGTACTTTCAGCAAGACAGCACAGTTACTGACTGTGACTTTAGCAACAACTCTGGGATTAAGCTTTTCTGCACAGGCCCATGCTGCGGCAAGTGCGACACAGGTCACTGAAAAGGCCAGATCTGATTATGCCAAAACCAAATATCCTATTCTGATGGTACATGGCTGGCTAGGCTGGTCACGCATTGGCACCGACAGCATCGGGCTGGATTACTGGTATCAGATTCTACCGGATATGGCACGCAATGGTTCTACCGTCTTTGCTGCACAGTTGTCTCCGGCAAATAAGACAGCACATCGCGGTGAACAGCTGATCAGCCAGGTTGAAGATGTAATAGCAATCACCGGCAAACACAAAGTCAACCTGATTGGTCACTCTCATGGCGGGCCAACCGTGCTCTATGTCGCTGCCACTAAACCAGAATATCTGGCATCGATTACAGGCGTTGCTGGTACCTATCATGGTTCTAAAGTTGCTGACGATATTCAAAGCAATAGTTTAAGCCGCACCGCGTTTAATATTTTAGGTGACTATATTGTGGGACCTTTAATTGCACTCGCTCAGCTTAAACCTGAATTAGAAATCGATTTTGATGCATCGATGAAATCATTAACCCAAACAGAATCAAAAAACTTTAATGCAACTGTTGCAAAAGAAGCAGTCAAAGACGGCGTTTTAGCAGCAACTGAGAACTGTAATAAAAACCTCAAACCTAAAGATTCTAAAGGTATTTATTACTATTCATGGACAGGTGTGGCACAAGCCACCAATGCCTTAGACATTGATACGATTTTAATGCAACTGGGCCCACTGTCTTATGGCAATAAAAACAATGATGGTATGGTCGCACGTTGTAGTGCTTATATGGGCAAAGTGATTAATGACAATTACAAACTCAACCATACCGATCTTGCCAACATGATGTTTGGCTTGAAAGGTCTATTCGCCCCAGATCCGGTGACTTTATACCGTCAGCATGCCAATCGCTTAAAGCTGCAAGGTTTGTAAGCTGCTCGCCTTTATCGGGATTGATAAAGGCTTTGCTATATAAGCGGTCATCATTTCCCCGGATGAAGCAGAGATAGAATAATGAAAATAATAAGCCTGGTATTCAGTCTATTTATTGGATTCAGTTGTTCCTTGGCTTATGCCAAGCAGAGTCCATTGATTGAATATACACCCAAATTCGCTATATCCAGCTACGCCAAAACCCATTATCCGCTCATCTTTGTCCATGGCTTCGGTCTGGGCTTTAACCGCATTGGAACCGATAACATCGGTTTAGATTATTGGTATCAGATCCCGCAAGATTTAGCCCGTCATGGTGCGCGTGTATTTTCCACGGAATTATCTGCGGTTGCATCCAATGAACTACGTGGTGAACAGCTGTTACTACAAATTGACGAAGTTCTTGCACTGACGGGTAAAGCTAAAGTCAATCTGATTGGACATAGTCAAGGTGGACCAACCATTCAATATATTGAAGCTGTTGCACCTGCCAAAGTGGCTTCACTGACCGCAATTGCAGGTGCGATGAGAGGCACACCTGTTTTTGTCAATGCCAGCCAGACACCTTTACTAGAACCGCTGATTCATGCCATTGGAACAATTCTGGGCTACAGTATGAATCTGGTAACAGCAAATCAATATCCCGTAAATATCACAGCCGCCTTAAGTGCCATGCATCCTGAAGACATTCGAGCCTTCAATATAAAATACGGTTCTGCTGCGATTCCTGAAGACTGTCAGACCCAAGGCATG
The DNA here is from genome assembly GCF_013418995.1 of Acinetobacter sp. YH12106. Taxonomy (NCBI): domain Bacteria; kingdom Pseudomonadati; phylum Pseudomonadota; class Gammaproteobacteria; order Moraxellales; family Moraxellaceae; genus Acinetobacter; species Acinetobacter sp. YH12106. The sequence goes on along the minus strand of NZ_VPAV01000004.1, from coordinate 139,953 downwards.
AAGATCACAGCCAATGGCATTCATCATTACTCTTGGATGGGCAACCGGCAAGCCACCAATCCTCTGGATATCATTGAATCGACTATTGTCAGTTTAGGCGGGACTTTCTTGAAAGGTGAAGCCAATGATGGCGCTCTACCTTTATGTAGTGGACGTTATGGTCAGATCATTCGTCAAGACTATGCCCACAATCATTTCGATGAAGTGAACCAGTTCTTCGGCATTTTAGGGCCTTTTGCCCAAGACCCGATTGCACTCTATCGCCAACATGCCAACCGGCTCAAACTGCAAGGCTTATAAATCATTCAATGTTATCCATCAATCATAATTTTTAAATACAGCAACTTAAAACCTAACTCGCCCGTTTCGGGTGGGTCATTTGACAAAGCAGGATAAGAATCATCCTGTCAAAACAACAAAAATGAGGAAAATATATGAAATACGGCTTATTCATCACCAGTCTGCTGCTGGCTGGCACATGTGTCACGGCTCAGGCATCCACTCAAGCCAGTCAGGTCACAGCGAAAGCCAGCTCACACTATGCCAAGACCCAATATCCCATCGTGTTTGCACACGGGATGGCAGGCTTTATCCGGGTCGGAACAGATCAGTTTGGTCTGGATTACTGGTATCAGATTTTACCGGATCTGGCCCGCAATGGTGGCAATGTCTGGGCAACCCGAGTATCGCCGTTTAACTCATCAGAAATTCGCGGTGAACAACTCTTAGAACAAGTGAAGGAAATTCGGGCGATTACAGGCGCATCTAAAGTCAATCTGATTGGTCATTCTCATGGTGGTCCCACGATTCGTTATGTCGCTGGTGTAGCACCTCAACTGGTTGCCTCTCTGACTACGGTCGGTGCGCCGCATAAAGGCTCACCAGTTGCAGATCTGATTCTTCAGGCAGAAGATACGCCACTACAAGGCCCTTTGGTCGGTGGGATTAATCTGGTGTCTAAAGCCATCACCTGGGCCCAAGGACTGGATCCAAACAGCTTCCCGCATGATTCTCTTGCAGGTGGTCGCAGTCTGACACTGGCAGGATCGGCACAATTTAATCAGAAATATCCGCTGGGAATGTCAAGCACGACCTGTGGCGAAGGTGCCTATAAACAGAATAATATTTATAACTATTCATTTACCGGCACCGGCACAGTCACCAATATTCTCGATCCTGACTCTGCTTTGAAAGTCACCAGCCTGCTGATTGATGGTGGCAAGGACAATGATGGTCTGGTCTCTCGCTGTAGTGCCAAATTTGGTAAAACCATTCGTGATAACTACAACTGGAATCACTTAGATGAAGTCAATATGGTCTTGGGCCTGAAAAGCATCTTTGCCCCTGACCCGGTCGATGTGTATCGCCAACATGCCAATCGATTGAAACTGCAAGGCTTATAGTTCTTATATCAATATTAGGATATAAAAAATGCGCCCAAAGGCGCATTTTTAAACTCGAGATAAAACTTAACTTGAGCCTAAACTTAAGAAGCTTTAACTTTACGAGCTGGTAATTTTTCACGGATACGTGCAGCTTTACCAGACAATTCGCGTAGGTAGTAAAGTTTAGCGCGACGAACATCACCACGACGTTTCACTTCAACTTTAGCTACGATTGGAGAGTGAGTTTGGAATACACGCTCAACACCAACACCGCTAGAAATTTTACGTACTGTGAACGCAGAGTTCAAACCACGGTTTTTCTTCGCAATTACAACACCTTCAAAAGCCTGAAGACGCTCACGGTCGCCCTCTTTAACTTTTACAGAAACAATCACTGTATCACCTGGTGCGAAAGCAGGGATGTCTTGTTTCAATTGTGCATTTTCAATTACTTGAACTAAAGGATGCTTACCGCTCATGGGGTATCTCCAATAATGCGAGTCAGAAGAGGTCTGATCATCGCGGGGGCTAGAGGCTAAAGCGCATAGACCCGATTATCTTTCCCTTTAAAGTTGACCATCTCAACTTTAAAGAGCCTATTAAAGAATACTTAAACTCAATTTAAGTACCGTTTTCGAAGACAGCACCAATTTCTCAGCAATGTCTTACAAATCTTTCAGCCATTTTTTTTGCTGCTTGGTCAATTCTACTTGTTCGACCAGTTCAGGTCGACGTTCAAGTGTTCGCTGATAACGCTGCAAAAACCGCCATTTTTCAATGTTTGCATGATGACCTGATTTAAGTACCTCAGGCACATCCAAACCTTCAAACTGGTCAGGCTTGGTATATTGTGGGCAGTCTAACAGACCATCCACAAAGGAGTCTTGCACATGGGATTGTTCATCAGACATCGCCCCCGGAAGCCTCCGGATAATACTGTCTAATAAAACCATCGCTGGCAGTTCACCACCCGACAAAACATAATCACCAATTGACCATTCCTGATCAACATATTGCTGGATCAAACGTTCATCGACCCCCTCATAACGCCCACACAGTACAATCAATCCGTCATATTGAACGAAGTCTTGTACTGCAGTTTCGTTTAAGGTTTTTCCTTGCGGTGACATATACACCACAGGAACCTGAACTGCGCCTGCTTCATTTGCAAGCTCTTTGGCACGGTGGATTGCTTGTGCCAAAGGCTCCGCCATCATCACCATACCCGGACCACCACCGAATGGACGTTCATCCACCCGTTTGTAGTTGCCCGTCGCAAAATCGCGAGGATTAATGCAATGAATTTGCATCAAATCACGTTTTGCTGCGCGCCCGCTAATACCGTAGGCTGTAATCGCTTCAAACATTTCAGGAAAAAGCGTAATGACTGCAAAAAACATCGCAGACTCCCTTATTTCCAAAAAGTGTTAGTAGTCTACGCCCCAATTGACGTAAATACGACCAGCTTCAAGATCAACGCGTTGTACCACATCTTTATGCCATGGAATCATGCGCTCTTCGCCATCGATACTGTCGGCAGTTGCGCGAACCACCATCACATCATTGGCACCTGTTTCAAACAGTTCAAAAATTTGACCGAGATTAATTTCTTGATCCTCATCATTCAGACCTAACACTGTTAGACCCTTTAAATCAGACCAATAATATTCATCTACACCCGCTTGAGGTAGTTGCGATTTAGCAATCCAGACATTGGTGCCAACCAGTTGGTCTGCCCCAGTGCGATCACTCACACCTTTAAGCGAAACAACCAGGCCTTTACCATGTGGTTTCCAACGTTTTACATCGACAATTTGCCAACCTGCTTTGGTCTCAATGTACCAAGGCAGATAGTCAAATATGTTGCTCATGGGTTCTGTATTGGAATAGACCCAGAGCCACCCATTTAATCCATATGCTGAACGTAGCTGTCCAATCTGAATACGATCTTCGGGAACATTCTGTGTTGGTGTCATGGGCAATCTACTACCATATTAAACAGCAGCTGCAGCTTTTTTAGCTTGAGCAGCTAAAGAAGCAACGCGATCTGAAGGTTGAGCACCTTGAGAAACCCAGTGAGCAAAACGGTCAGCATCTAAACGAAGTTTTTCTGCTTTACCTTGAGCTGTCGGGTTGAAGAAACCGATACGTTCGATGAAACGACCGTCACGTGCATTACGGCTATCAGTTACAACGATTTGATAGAACGGACGTTTTTTAGCACCACCGCGAGTAAGACGAATAACAACCATGATAGAACCTTATAGTTTTTACGGATTATCCCTGCACCGACCATCGATACAGCTCAAACCCCTTTCATAGAGGGCAATATTTTACGTGATATTTGCCCTGAATGAAAGATCATTTTTTGTTTATCCACAGTTTTGAATTTGGATTATTTGCCGTCCCAGTTAGAAGTGGCAGAAGGAGTACATGAGGAACCTTTTGTCCAGCACTTTTGATTATTATGATTCAACACTACTTCTCCATTCCCCACTTGTGCTCCTTCAGGTGTTGCCGTTAAGGTCCAAGTACCAGCAGAGACATTTGAAATTTCTAACTCATATAACTTTTTTGCTGAATTTGGATAATCTGGTGAAATTCCCAAATCCGATAACGTTAAGGGTTGCCCAGCTTTTAAATAGGTTGAATTCAACATTTTATAACGCTGCAACACTGAAGCGACTCTCGCCAATTCTGTTTGCACATCAATCCGGTTGGATTTGATTACATACTGTGTATAAGCTGGATAGGCTATTGCAGCTAAAATACCAATAATTGCCACAACAATAAGCAACTCAATTAAAGTAAAACCATTTTTATTTTTTACCATGATTGACTTCCACTCGGTCCTGTTTCATCCCATGGCTCACATTTAAAATCAACATCACTTGCTAAATGCGACTTACATTTTAAGCCATTACTTCCCATTAAGAAGTAATAATCCTTGGGATCACCTGGGGGTGTGACTTTAATATACCAACCTCGCCCCTGCACGCCCGAAGTCAAAGTTTTTGAAGTGTCATCAATATCATAGATATCTAAACTATATCCATCAGGCATTTGCACAGAGTTGGCAGCAAAATTTCGGTAGTTAAAATTTCGAGCACGATAATTTTCAAGTTGTTCTGCAACTTTAAGAATTTCTTGCTGCACTTTACTTTCGGTACTTTTCCGCACATAACTTTGGTAACTTGGTAAAGCGATTGCAGCAATAATCGCAAGGATTACCACCACAACCATAAGCTCAATCAGAGTGAATCCATTTTCTTTATTCATTGAATCCCCCTAATTAACGTTCGTACCAACGTTGTGAAATGAACTTCGTTTTACCTTGATACGACTTTAATGGCTTATCTGTCGGCAAGTTAAGTACTAATCCACGTTTTTTGTCAATACCACCAAAACTAATACCAATATTTCCTCGACCTAATTCAATATCATCCGGACGGTTTTCTGAAACATTATTACCTGACGCATCTTTTTTCAGACACTGACCAAATGGAAGACAATATTGTTGCGCAATACTTTTTCCTCGCACGCCACCCACACAATCGACATCAGATATATCAACAGTTGAATCAAAAACGCTAATATACAAATCATTATCGATAGCAACGTTATCATTCAAAATACGATTTTTTGAAGGTAACGTGTAATACCATCCACCATTTGATAGTGACACGCCAGTATTACCATTTGCATTTGCAACCAGTTGTTTACCAGCTTGCCCTGATGGTGACACATCGATTGTGCTTAATTCACTATCTTTTAAAACAGATAAGTTCCGTTTGGTCACATCTTTATCATAAACAACATATAAAGCATCATTCTGATTTTCGGCAGACATAGGGTAACTTAAATTACCCGACCCAATAGTCAAAACACCAAAATAACCATTAACAGAGTTGTGAATTGTAAATGTTGGAGTTGAATAAAAACGTGGAACTTTAGTGGCTGCTGACATATCTAAAATACGTACTGCTCGATTAGCAAAATTCTCTGTGTCACCTGCCTTACTAGAAGCATTCAAATCAACACGCCATACTTGACCGCCTAAATCTCCAAAATATAAATGATCTGCTAAACCATCGTTATTACGATCAATCGCTTTAATTTGACTAACAACACTACGTTTCATGTTTTCTGCATAGGTTGCATTATTCTGTGTTGAATTTGATCCAACATTCGCACTAGACCACCAAAGTAATGAACCGTCATCAGCATCAAACATATACACGCCTGCGCCTTTATCAATACTTGATGATGGGCTGTAATTAATACTACTTTCATAAGCCACATTGTCATAACCACCACCAACAAGCATGACAAGTTTACGCTCACCCTGCCAATTTACCCAAGTTAATGTTGGTTTAGACCAACTTTGCCCCATGTATCGTATTGCAGAATTAGTTGAATTTGCAGGATCAATTTTAAACTTTAATTTAGGTGTGCCACCGCTCGATGTAACATCTGATAAATCAAGAGCGTAATAACTGCTTCCTCCCATTCTTAAGCCACCATACAACCACTGTTTACCGCCTTTTACAGTAACTTCTGGCGCATAGGCAGTACTCGTACTTTTTGTGACATATTCTGTATAAGCCGTCCATTGACCATCTATGCCGTAATTTAAAATACCACCTTGCTGAGTTTGATTTAAGAATCCTTGTGATTGGTTTTCAACCATCTCATTTGGCATAAAGGTAAACACTTCTTTACCAGCATCAGAATCACTTCTGGTTTTCCCTGCACGGACAATATGTAGTAGACCCTGCGTAGTGCCAAAAACAATTAGGTCATCACGATCTGTATAGGTTAAATCACCAGTTTCATCATTGTAAGCTGTCGTACCCGACTGAGTAATTAGCACTGGTTTTGAATGCATAACCGCACCCATTTGGCGTAAGGTTGCATTACTTTGAGTTAAATAATTTGAAAAGTTGGTTTGCGTTGCTGTACTAGTATCAGTTTCCAACGTTTTTGCCATCGTAGCACCAACATCGTAACCAAATAACGCTGCGATATAGCCACGTTGTGGATCTTTAGAAAAATTATTGGAAGCATTTAACGTTTTTAAATCAGTCGTCTTCACTTGAACTAAATTAGAATCGTCAGAAATAGTCGAACCCACACCTTGAGCATCAATTTTGCGGTCAGTAAAAATTTTTCGCTCTTTACTATCCACCACACCCAATTTAAATTGACTCAGTGCGCCGCCAACCCGAACTTCAATATCTTCCTCAATATCTGCCGTACCCACTCTTTTAATTTTAGTAATGGTTTTTTTAATTGAATTATCTGACCAGAAATCATTCGGGTCATCAACACTAATTTGCGTTGTAGAGTCAATAATATTTTTACCATCACGATCTAACAAAACACTATTTTTTACTTCGTATTTTTTTAGGTTACCAATCCAAGTATTTACTTTCGAATCTGGTTGTGGATCAAACTGCGGGAAATAACCCCATGGTTGAATATTTTGCGTGTCTAAGTTATCTACAGGAATTGTGACGGAACCGGTAGTCACTGGTGGAATGTATTTTTGAAGTTTTTTTAGAAATGCCATCACACTAGTGACAATATCTTGATCATTATTACCCAAGTAACTTCCACCTAAACCAAGCTCTCCCCACTTATCTGCATCTTTCTCATCAGAAGTTGCTTTATTACTGAAATCGCTACCAAATCCCACTACAGCTGTTTTAATTGTCACTCCTGCTGGATTTGAATTTGGATCAAGCAATGCATTTGTATATGCCCCTATACAATCCCACCCATTAGGTTTAGACATATTAGAACCACTACTATATCCAGATGAATATTTTCCCAAAGTGCTTTCATTGTTACAAGAAAAACTAGCCCCTTTTGCACCTAAAGATTTCTTCATAAAATCTTCAAGTACGCTTCGTTTATATTGATCTCGAACATTATTACCATTGGAGTTATAATAAGTCGGAGCACCATCAGTTAAAAAATAAATACCTTGCGTATTACACTGCTTTGAAGAATCAATTGTATATTCTCTTGTGTTTGTTTTTGAATTAATGGCTGATGGGCGAATGTAATTTGTTGGATCACTTATATTAGTCACACTTGCAGAGAAACCTGAAGCAGACCCTGCAGTTAATACTCCTGATGTTGTTTGCCCCATCAAATAAGCAGCCACTTCAGCATAGGCATATCCTGTTGGAGTACCACCATTAGCATTTAACGCATTTACAGCCCGTATCATTTTCTTTCGGTGCGTTTCTTTTGCAGAGGTACTATAGTACGTTGTTGTAACGGTATATGTACCCATACCTGTTTGAGTATATGTTCTAGTACTTGTAATTTGTGCAGATCTAGATTGTGTCCGTGTACAATTTGTACTTGAGCAATTTGCACTCCCCGAAGTTATACTTCCAAACTCTGGAGATCCAGCAATTGGTGTTGATTTAGCTGAGTCAGTGACCCCCCCCACACCGACAGCAGAGTTTTCCGAATTTGAAGTTAAATTACTAAAATCAGCAACTGTTTTTACTGAGCTTTCCCAAGATGTACAATTATAACTCGATTCATTCCATGAAATACATTCTTTAGGATTAATGACACCACTTGTAGCATTAGCTGTACCAATAAGTGTCCAGTCTGGAGAATTTGTTACCCCCCAACTTCCTCCACTACTACTATTTATTGTAGTCGGTGTCCATCCATCATTCACCCCCGTTGGCGACCAATTACTGGGATTACACCAACTACTACCCAAAAACCCACAGTCTCTTACTCTTGTACCGGACTGTGTGCGAGATTGATTTGTTGCAGTCCATTTTCTCGATTCTGTAATTGTTCTAGTAGCTGGACGAGAGAATGTTTGCTGAGTCTGAAATACTGGTCTATTTCCCAATAAAGTTGTCTCTTCTCCTAAAGGACGTGCTTCCAACTTGATACGTCCAAATGGCCCATTCCGGTCAGGTGAACTAAACTCAGAGAGCCCTGTGACAAGTCTATCTGGTAGAGGCTCTATTCCATTCGCCACATCACCTTGAAGCAATTTAATCATGCCTCGCTTTAAATTACCAATACGATCTTCATCACCCATACTTCCCGACACATCCATCATAAACATCAATGTGGTTTGTGAGGTTTGAGGCCCTTTGTACAACTCAATATCGCTTGCATAACTTGGAAGCGCCGAACAAATGAGCGATGTTATCATTGCAGATTGGATAGCGATAACCAGTTTTTTATATTTCATATTCATTTCAATCACCCAATTCCTTAATTTTTCGACGCATAACTAATGACGGCATAATCCATGACCTGTTGGCTATAAGGCACACCAAGATCACTAAAACACTCCGCTACCGTCGTTTGATCTGGATATTTAGTCGACTTGTCATTAATATGATTTTTAAAACAGTTATTTATTTGTGTATCAAAACTTGCCCAACCCGTTCCTGAGCCACTCGCTGCCCCCGGAATAATCGTTGTTACGATAATTTGTACTGGTTGGACTTGATCAAGTTGTACTGTAGAAGCATCGGTTCCTAGCGGGTAAAACTTAAAAGGAACATCTGTTGATAAACTGCTTTTTTTCACAGCCACTTGTGAAATCATAAAATCACGACCACTACTGTAATCATTTGATGTGTATTTACAAAAACCTGTAGTACCTAATTCAGAATTATTAATATCGTCAGTTCCTGTCGGATAAATAATACTAGCGTTTTGAATATTAAAAACCTGATTCTGCGTCTTTGGACGATAGCAAAACACCAATTCTTTATTTAAAAAAGCATCCGATTTGACCATTCCAAATAAACCTAATGAACTTAAGTTCTTTTGGAAAATTGCAGAATTTTGATTATCTCTTTCAAGTGAGAAAAAAACGGCATCTGCTGTTTGCCGCATTAAACTTTGCACTTGACTATTTGTTGCAACATTTAGACCCACTAAGCTCTGTTTAACAGCGAGTGTCCCTATTAAAACCATAAAAATAAGCACAAACAGCACAACAATCAGCGTTGCCCCTTTTTGATATTGCTTCATTTACAGGTCCTCCATGAGACCATAGCCATTTCTTAAAGCTACAGTTTGACTAACCACTTCACGCGCATATTTTTCTGCTGAACTTGCATTACTTAAAGTTACTTTTTTATTTAAAATGCTAAATTCTGTTGGTAATACATCATTGCCAGATATTGAGTCATACCCACGTACCAGAGCACCTAACTGTATAGACATAATCCGAGGGCGTGGCGTACCATCTTTCGTTAAGACATTATTCACTCCCATATATTGATCAATAGTCATATAACTAAACTCATCCGAATTATTTTGTTTTACACCTAGCAGTACATGAAAATAATCCACACGACGCATGATGATTTGACTATTTTCACCTAGGCCAGTAATTCCAATAGGTAAATTATCTGTTGCCACCAAGGTCTTATAACGCCCTGCATCACATACCAAAGCTAAATCAGTTGACTTCCCATCTGGACGTAAGTAATAACGCTGAACAACAAAAGTACCTTCATCAATTTCGTCTTGAGTAAAACTACCACCCTCACAATCAAAACTATTTGGATCAAACACTTTATATTGAATTACTAATTGATCACTACCATCACCAACATTACTAGGGCCAACATTGGCTAATGACAGATTGGCAATATTCACCGTCGAATTCGTTAAAGTTAAAGGGATGTTTGCTGACTGGACTTCTTTTTCTTCTGGTGTTAAAGACGCATAGCTTTTTACACTTGTAAAAACGATACCGCTATATTTATTCCGATCATTAATTACCGATAAATCAGCATCTAAATTAGCTAATTTTATGTCTTTAATAATAAAATTTAGACCAAAGTTCCCATTATCTTGGAGCTCACCCAAGTTTTTTTGCAAACTATAATTAATACTTCCAGTTAAAAACAGCTGCATGGCTGCCCCAATAACAATTAACCCGATAACTAAGGACACCATTAATTCAATTAATGTAAAACCTTTGGAATATTTCATTAATAGGCCTCCAAAACAATACATTTTGAACTAGACAAAAAGCTACCTTCGTTTGTACAACTTGTATCGGAACTGCCATCAACAGGATTAGTTTCCCCCCATGCGACAAATACACAATTCCTATTAGTATCTGCACCAGGACAATCATTTACAGCTACTTTCATCCCTAAAGTATTCGCCCTAAATAAAATTTGATTAACATCTTCTTCGGCAAATTCAGCACTAGTACATTTAGATGTATTTGCACATTGTGCTGAATAGCTTGTTAAATAATATTTACCGTCTAATGCATTAGTATAAGCATCAACGATCTTTTCATTATCATCTTCACCAACTGTGAACTTAGACAAACCTTGTTTATTTGCCCTCATTCGTTCAGATAAATCACGTGCTAAATTCATTGCTTGTATACGTTTCGAAGCATCCAAGGACGCTTCCATCGCACGAATTTGCAACATCGAAAAGCCTAATACACCAATTGACAGAAGCAAAAGAGCCACAATAACTTCAACTAAGCCGATACCCGTTTGATTCATTTTTTTCATTATGTGCAGCTCCCTTCAAAAGCTGATTTTGCATTGGATGCAACACGTCCAAAATTAGTTAAATAAATAAAACGCTCAACACTATCTCGAGCTAACTTAATTTCTAAATTTGTAGGCAACGTTGCTACATTACCTTGGGGTAAAAAGACAATCGTTGTTAAGGCTGAGATTGTAGAGACATTCCAGCTCCTACCAACACAACTAGCCGTATTAAATGTTAATGTTACATCTTCTGGAATTGTCCAATATCGGTCAGTTGGAGAATCTTCCCCTGTCGCATTTAAATGAATTGTTATTTGCTTACGACTTAACACCGCATCGGACCGCGCTTGTGTAAGCGCTTTTTCGAAATCCGTAGTTGTTCGCTCAATTTGTCTTTTCTCAATCGAATTGGATAAATTTGGAGCAGCTATCGTTGCAATAATTGCGATAATTGCCAAAGTCACAATCAACTCAATCAATGTGAATCCTTTATTTTTCTGCATACTCCCCCCCAAGGCACGCCAAACTTTACCCTATTAAAAATAATATATAATTAAATTACAAAACCAACACAAATAAGGATAAAAGGCATAAAAAAACAGATAATTGCCAAAAAGCATTTATCTGTCAATTATTAAAAAAATTCAGAATGTTAAGTCATTAACACTTTATGCCTGAGTTACAGGAATACGTAACTCTTTTGGCAAACTAAATGTAATATTTTCTTCACGACCATCCAGCTCTTTAGGTGCTTGGGCACCCCAATCCTGTAAACGCTGAATGACTTGTTTAATCAGAATTTCTGGTGCAGAGGCTCCGGCGGTTACGCCAATCTGAGCATTTTCTTCAAACCATTCCTGTTTGAGTTCATCGGCATTATCGACCAGATAAGCCGCTTTACCCATACGCTCTGCCAACTCACGTAGACGGTTGGAGTTCGATGAATTTGGCGAACCCACCACAAGTACAACATCACAACGCTCGGCTAGATCTCGTACTGCATCTTGACGGTTCTGTGTGGCGTAGCAGATATCATCTTTACGCGGCCCTTGAATCAGCGGGAACTTTTGGCGTAAAGCATCAATCACTTTCGCCGTATCATCAATCGATAAAGTCGTTTGCGTGACAAAAGCCACTTTTTCAGGATGATGCACAGTTAAGGCAGCAACATCTTCTTCATCTTCGACCAGATAAATTTCACCACCATTTTTCTTGTCATATTGTCCCATGGTGCCTTCGACTTCAGGGTGACCTTCATGACCAATCAGAATCGCGTCTACGCCTTCACGGGCATATTTGGTCACTTCGATATGCACCTTGGTCACCAACGGACAGGTCGCATCGAAAACTTTTAAACCACGGCGTTCGGCTTCAAGCTGTACCGCCTTGGAAACCCCATGTGCGCTAAAAATCACAATATTGTCATCAGGCACTTCATCCAGTTCATCGACAAAGATTGCACCGCGCTGACGTAGGTCATCGACGACAAACTTGTTATGTACCACTTCATGCCGTACATAAATTGGCGGGTTAAAGCATTCTAGGGCACGGTTCACGATCGCAATAGCACGATCTACACCAGCACAAAAACCACGTGGGTTGGCTAAAACAATTTCCATAGAATCCTCAATACTCACACCATTTTTAGCGGTTCAATTGAAATAAATGTAAAACAATCGACTGGTAACTATTTAGTTTAAAGCCGGTCTACTCTAAAATAGAGAAGATATTTTATCATATCAGGAAAAATATCATGTCGGGTCTCTTGTTTGTCGTTTCTGCAGCGTCTGGAACAGGCAAAACATCCCTTGTTAAAGCCCTACTTGAGCGTGTCAACAACCTTCACGTTTCTGTGTCACATACCACACGCGGTCAACGACCTGGCGAACTCGATGGCGTACACTATCACTTCTCCCAGAAAGACGATTTTTTAAATCTGGTCAATGAAGGTGGTTTTATTGAATACGCAGAAGTGTTCGGTAATTACTACGGCACTGCACAGGCGACCGTTAAAGAACAACTGGCCAAAGGCCATGATGTGCTGCTGGAAATTGACTGGCAAGGTGCACAACAAGTCCGTCGACTTTTTCCTGAATCTAAACAAATTTTTATCTTGCCACCAAGTCAGTTCGACTTGCGTGAACGTCTGTCTAACCGTGGTACTGACGCAGTGGATGTGATTGAACATCGTCTAAGCTGCGCGGTAGAAGATATGCAACAATATAGCAACTTTGACTATATCATTATTAATGACGACTTTAATAAAGCGCTGCATGACCTTGAAGCGGTCATTATCGCCAACCGTTTAACCTTGTCGCAGCAAGCCAACCGTCATGAAAAACTGATTCAGCAACTGATCACACCCACTGAACAGTGATTAAAACTTGAGTCTATAGGCAAAGCCTTTTATACTGTGCAGTCTGTTAAAATTTATTATTCAAACGAGAATTCTTATGGCACGCGTCACCGTTGAAGATTGTTTAGACCATGTAGACAACCGCTTTGAGCTTGTACTAGTGGCAAGCAAGCGCGCGCGTCAATTGGCACGTCAAGGTATTGAACCAACTGTAGAATGGGACAATGACAAACCGACTGTTGTTGCTTTACGTGAAATCGCTGCAGGTCATGTATCTAAAGATATTTTGAAACAACGTGATCAGGACTATCAAACATCAAGTCTGGACCTTGCACTTTCTGCAAACAACCTTAATCTGGATGGCTTTTCTTTCCAATAAGCCCTCCTCCTGAAAAAAAGCCTAGTTTAAAACTAGGCTTTTTTTGTTTTCTGGCTTTTATATTTATGCTAGAACGGTTATAACTTAACAGTTAGCTCCCGAGTTTGTCCCGGTTTTCTGCTTTTAAGCATGAAAAAAATTGACAAGCTTTATGATTTCGATTTCATTAGAGCTTTCAGTTTTTTGTTTGTAAGAAAATCCAGTTTAAAAGGTGTTTTATGCCAGGGCCACAGGTCAGTCAAGCCAAGCAACAATTACATATCATTATCGACGCGTATTTAAATGAAAGCGAAGTCGAGCGTGTGCTTGCGGCTTGTGATTATGCAGATCTGGCCCATGAAGGTATTACCCGTAAAAGCGGCGAACCCTATATTCTGCACCCGATTGCGGTAAGCTGTATTTTGGCTCATATGCGGCTGGATACTGAAACCCTAATGGCCGCCCTGCTGCATGATGTTATTGAAGATACTGACTTTAACAAAGATGATATTAGCGAGACTTTTGGTTTTACCGTGGCCGAGCTGGTCGATGGCGTGACCAAACTCAGCCATTCCAGCGATAAAGAATATAATAAAGCCGCGTCATTCCGAAAAATCCTGCAAGCCACCTTACAGGACCCACGTGTCATTATTGTGAAACTGGCTGACCGCTATCACAACATGACCACTTTGGAGGCGCTGCGCCCGGACAAACGTGCGCGTATCGCCCGCGAAACCTTTGAAATTTTTGTGCCGATGGCACGTATTGTCGGCATGAATGAAATGGCCGACAATCTGGAACATCTGTGTTATCAGAATCTTGATCTGGACATGTACAACAACGTTCAGGCAGCGCTATTAGAAACCAAGCCAAAACGTTGTGAATATCAGGCGATCTGGGAACAAAAGCTGAATGACCTCTTAGAAGACTATAAAATTGAAGGTCGAATCAAAAAGAAAAATAACAATATTGAGCTGTTACGCCACTTTGTTAAAAATGATATTGACCTGCAAGAGCTGACCCATAGTCATGCCTTTGAAATTATTTTACAAAGCATTGCAGATTGTGACCGTCTGGCAGAAATTCTGACTCAGAGCTTTAAAATTCAAAGCTATGAAGATCATATTCGCCGTCCATTACCCGGTGGCAACCAGTCCTTGATGATGCGTTTAAAAGGTGAAAAAACCACGTTATCGCTCACCATTCAAACCGAACTGATGCGTAAAGCCGCACGTTTTGGTGTGGTACTGGGTGAAAATGCCCCGCAAGCCTGTCGTTCTGCAATTCAGGCCTCGATGCAAAATCTGAACGTGTTGGTCGATGGTGAATGTGCCAAAACCACCTTTAGTGAATTACTGGATTATCTGCATCAGGAAAAGATCTGGGTGTATACCCCGCATGGGCATTTACACGAATTGCCACAAGGTGCAACAGCGGTTGATTTTGCTTATGCGGCCAGCCTGTTCCTGGGCAACCATGCCATCGGGGCGAAAATTAACAATGAGACCAAACCGCTCTCTACCCCGCTAGTCAGCGGCCAGGTGGTCGAAATCATTACTGATGTCCTGGCAACCCCCAACCCGGACTGGCTCAGCTTTATCAACACCCAGAAAGCCCGCCGTGCCATTCAGAATATCTTGCGCGATCAGGATCTGGACGAACAGCGTCTGGTCGGTCAGCAAGCACTGAATCGTGCCTTGAAACTTTTCCATCGCTCCATTCGTGATCTGACTGAAGCAGACTGGAAAAACCTGCTGGAATGGCGCCATATTGCGACTAAAGAGCAGCTGTTTGAACAGATTGCAGTCGGTGATTTATTACCGCAACTGGTGGCCAACCATTTATTTGCCCAAGATCAGCATCAGAATATTGCCAGTTCAGACCGTCTGATTCAGGGAACAGACGGTGTCGATGTCAAATATGCCCATTGCTGCAATCCTGTGCTGGGTGATCCAATTCAGGGGCATTTGACTCGTCGTGGTCTGATTGTGCATCGTGCGCGCTGCCACAACCTGCTGCATGAACAGCATCAGCATCCAGAAAATATTATGTTGTTGCAGTGGACTTCTGATGATCTGGAAGATATCAGCTTTACTGCCTATCTCAGCATTGATCTGAACATGAATGACGAGCAGATTTCCGACCTGATTTACCAATGCCGTAAAGCACATTCTGGGGTGGAAATGGTGCGTACTCAGGATGACAAAACCTATGTCAATATCGTGGTGCATAACCGTAAACAGATTGCAAAGATTATCCGGGATTTACGCATGTATTTCGGTTTCCCACGAATTATCCGTCTGGCTCAGCCCGTCATTTTCAGTGAAGCTTCTAAAGCGAGTTAATCATTTAAAACGATAGTGCTTTGATCGGCCGAATTGATCGAATATGATGTATGTTGATGTTGACATCCTCCAGCTAAAGCAAGCGGATTCCTACTGCTAGACGCTCATGCCCAAGCGCGAGTATGTTCAGGGCGGAATTCAAATCCCGCTGCCAGACTGTACCGCAGCTCTGGCATGTCCATTCTCTTATTCCGAGATCAACCCTACCTTTCGGACTACTGCTTGATATTTTCTTACAGTACGAGCAGATCTGGGTGGTATAGGCTTCATTGACTTCTTCAAACCATACCCCTGCGTTCTCGCATTTATACTTGAGCATTGTTTTCAGTGCTGAAAATCCTGTGTCCAAAACAGATTTCGCCATCTTGGTTTTTACAAGTTTGCTCGCACTTAAGTCACCTACAACAATCAGTGCATTTTCTTTCACAAGCAGAGTGCTTGCTTTATGCAAATGGTCTTTACGACAATTGGCAATTTTAGCGTGTAATGCACGTACACGTTTTTTATTTCTTGCTCTTTGAGCAATCCCTAATTTCTGCTCGTAATTACGGTAGAACTTAGGATTTGAAATTACAGTACCATCTGAGCAGGTGGCAACGTCTTTTAGACCAAGATCAATACCAATCGCTTTAGTTGCCGTTGGTTTGTCTTGTTTAGGTGAGTCCACAACAAGACACACATACCAGCGCCCACGACTATCCTCAACGAATGAGCCTGTTCTCACGCTGTATTTACTTATGCCGTAGCTATCCCATAGCTTAAATTTCTGCTTGCCGTATTGCACATATCCATCAGCATATTTAATCGCTACTTTTTTAAATGGTATCCAACCAAGCGAACGTCTTGCTGACTTCTTGTTACTCACACGCCATTTCAGCTTTGCTTTCTTGTGTTGTCTTCTTTTATCAACATATTCTTCTGTTATCCCTTGCACTGTTTGACTATGCAAACCACACAATTTTGAAGTTCCTTTTGTGTATTGAGTCATATCAAATGCTGAGAAAAAGTCACCTGTTCTTTTCAGGTGTTTGAAACTCAAATCATTCACATAATTCCAAACAAAGTTCACCTCAGATGCTAATTGGTCTAGCACCTTGCAATGTTTGTCTTTTATGCGTAATTTAAGTGTTTTCATGAGCTTATTTTAGATCATGTTAAATTAAAGGTGTTGATTTTAAAAAATTCAACGACATTTTATGTCGTATCGCTTATATCTCTGCCCTGAAGGACAGAGTTTTACGCTCCATTTGATAAAAGGAGAAATTAATGTTCCGCCAAGTAATCCATACTGAAAATGCCCCTGCTGCCATTGGCACCTATTCGCAAGCCATTCTTGTGGGCGATACCCTGTATCTATCTGGTCAAATAGGTTTAGATCCATACAGCATGGAACTGGTTGAAGGCATTGAGGCACAGATTCGCCGTGTATTCGATAATTTAAAAGCCGTCTGCGAAGCGGCCGGTGGCTCTCTGGCAGACATCGCCAAACTGAATATTTATCTGACTGATTTATCGCACTTCCAGCTGGTGAACCAGATTATGGGTGAATATTTTGCCCAGCCTTATCCAGCACGTGCAGCACTCGGTGTTGCCAGCCTGCCGAAAGATGCTCTGGTCGAGATGGATGGCGTTGTCATCATTCAGCAATAATTTTTAAAATTTATGTAACACCTAAGCTTCTATATTTCGTTTGCAATCATAAATCACTCAAGCAAAAACCCGAGCAATAATCGGATTTTTGCTTGAGTGATATTTTTTTATCTAAATCACCAATCACAATAAAAGCTATTTCAAATGATTTTTATTGACAAACGATAACAATTATCAATAATATTACTTATCTTATTTAAACACTGTGGTTGTGTCCTATGTACGTTTGTTTATGCCGTGGCATTACAGATCAAGACATTAAAGATGCTATTGCAAATGGCGCTGAAACGTATCGTGATGTGCGCGATATCTTGGACTTGGGAACCTGCTGTGGCCGCTGTGCACCAGAAGCCCGTATGATCATCAGTGATGAAGTTTCACAAATTGCGGCCCGTCTGGCTGTGGCCGCCTAAACCGAATAAAGATAATGATAACGCCAATGGTCTAAGATCATTCTTCCTCCCCCGCCTCTGACTCTGGCGGGTTTTTATTGTCATCGATCTGGAGCTGGATCGATTTGATTGCGATTTTCATTTGCTGTTCTATAAATTACTCGCCATTGCCCCCTGACTTGCTTTACTATCATGAGTCAGAGCGCTTTCTTAGAAAGATAAATCAGGTTCAAATGGAGTTATGTGATGAAAGGCAATCGTGATGTGATTAATCAGCTCAATCAGGTGTTATATCACCACCTAACTGCGATTAACCAGTATTTCCTGCATTCGCGCATGTTTAATGACTGGGGCATTGAGAAACTGGGCTCGGCAGAATATAAAGAATCCATTGTTCAGATGAAGCATGCCGACAAGATTATTGAACGGATTTTATTTTTAGAAGGTCTGCCAAATCTGCAACATCTGGGCAAACTGTATATCGGCCAGCACACTCAAGAAGTACTGCATTGTGATGTGCGCAAAGTCAAAGAAAATATCGAAACCATTCAGAAAGCTGTGGCACTGGCTGAAACGGAAATGGATTATGTGACCCGCGATCTGCTACAGGAAATTCTGGAAAAAGAAGAAAACTATCTGGACTGGACGACCACGCAAATCGACCTGATTGAAAGTGTGGGTATCGAAAACTATATTCAAAGTCAGCTCTAAGATTTGATTCAAAATCAAAAAGCCAGCATCTGCTGGCTTTTTTTGTACTTATTGGCGAGGCATATCCCGCGTCACTTCTGCATAGCTGAGTTCAGTTTTCTGAATCGTATTTAAACGCTGAAGTTGATGCTGTGCTTCATCTACATAGCCGTTGTAAGCCAATAAACGAATATATTTTAAAAAGTTGTATTTGGTTGGATAGCTCACCACCAGCTTTTCATATTGATGGATTTCATCTTCGCTCATCTTGCGATAAGGATTGACCTGAATCCAGGCAATCCGGTGGTTAAACTCAGTCAATAGATAGATCGGCTTTTCATTAGTGATCTTTTCTGGCTGCATTTCATAGCGAATACTTTGTCCGAGTTTTGGCACCGCAACATCATAATCACGGTAAATCACGAGCAATAAGATCAATCCAAGGCTGAAAGTCAGTTTCATCCATATCGAAGGCAACGTAACCGTTTTAATTTTTGGATTCTGCGCCAAGACCGTACCTAGAATGAAACCGGCTGGTAACAGGAAATAGGCATAATGTTGTGGAAACTCAAACATGGCATGCGTAACAAATGCCCCGATCATCAGAATCCCAATCACAGACTCTGGAGTATTCACCCAGCGCTGTAACTGAAAGCCTAAATAACCAAAATATGCCAAGAAAGGCAGACCGATGATCAGTCCATTCCAGATCAGGAAATCAATAATAAAATTATGCGCACTACGGATCCACACCGGGCCTTGTACAGTATCGCTAACTGAAACGAACGCTGCGCTAGTTTGATACCAACCATAGCCAAACCAAGGTTGTGCCTGAATCGCTGCCAGCATTTGCTGCCAGATCGCAATACGCGACATATCTCCGGTAGCACGAGATACCACATCCCTGCTTTGTACGACGTCCGTATCCATTACTTGTGCAGCGAGCTGACTGAGTAATGGAAAAGCCACAATACAGGAAATAAAAAAAATGAACCACGCTGTGCTGTAATACCATTTTAGGCGGATAATACCTTTATATTGATAAAATGCCAGATATAGCATAATCGCGATGGCAGCGACCCAGGCAGTACGTGACTGACTTAACGCCACTCCCATGACAATCACAGCAGCGCAGGTAAATAGCCATTTGCTCTGGATTTTTTTCTTTTCATATAAGTAAAGACAACTCATCAATGCCATGACCAAAAAAGTTGCCATATTATTGGGTTGAGCAAAGTTGGCATAAGGCCGCTGATTGCCACTGATATTGACCATACCCGGTAAGACTGAATCCAGATTCGTCCACTGACACAAGGCAATTAAGCCTGTAATGGTGCCTGACACCAAGAATACATAGCTTAAATGGGTAAAGGTTTTTTCCCTGTTATTTTTCCCTATAGACAAGTTATAGCCCAAGACGCTCGCTAGCCAGAAACTAAACACATAAATCGCTGCCATCATGGCGGTACTGAAGAAAAATACTTGTCCCAGAAGAAATTGGGCTAAAGGAATACAGGCCAGTAACAGCAATGGCAAACTGATTGCTGGAATTTTGAGTTTTTCTTTGAGAAAAATTGCAGCCAAAGCAAATAAGGCAAAAAATGCGTACAGCTCACCTGTGTACGTCACCCACGGGCGGTAATGAATAGGCATGAGCCATGCCAGGGAGATCAGAATTGCTGCGATAAGGGCAAGCGTGAATTTCATGGAAATATCAAGCAGTGGAAGTCTGGCACATAATAAACAAAAAAGTAGATTTGAGGTAATCTGCTTTGCATAGCAAAAAGCTGCTTTATTCCCACGGACGCAGGTCAACGATTTTGACCACTTCAGCTTTTTCTTTATTGATTAAAACGACCATAGCCAAGCCATAAGTTTCAAGTGGTAACCAACTATTTGCCTGTGGATGCTGACCAAAAACCGCTTGGATCTTTTTTTCATCATTCCATTGCTTCAATTGTGATAAATCACGTACTTGACTTTGAATTTGCGTTTTAGCCTGATCAATTGCGATATATCGTTCTGGGTATTGAGCTAATGATATGCCATTCAACATTGCACTCATTTGCTCAATTTGCCGTTCTTGCGGATCATCAGCCGGCTTTACAGCAACATATTGTGGCTGCAACCATGTTGGTTGTTGATATTGTGCTTGTGCATGCATAATATTTTCAGTTTTTAATTCATTATTACGCACCAGTTCAAAACGGTCATGATTGAATGCAATCCATACAGGGCGCGCTTGTGCAATGCTATACAGGCCATAACTTAATGCCGCGATTTGAATTAAAATAATAACCATCAAATCCATTTTTAAGGTTTTTTTACCTTCTTTATAGACCAGCAAACCAAGCAAAGGCCCTAAAATTACATCTATAACCAACAACATTAAAAAAATACAGGTCACACCTGCTGCTGTTGCAAGCGGAGATGGATACCAAACAAAAAATACTAAAGCCAATGCAGCCAGAGCAATTAATACAGAAATAAGTAAGTGACCTAGAAAAAAATTCTGGCGTTTAGACATGATGTAAGCTCATCTTTTAGCAATATTCAATTTACTGAAATCTTATATATTGACATGAATTAAGGCTCGATATTAGATGAAATTAATTAAGATCTACTAAATAAAAAGTTAGACAATATTTTGTATTCTAAAATCATAGATTACTTAAGTTAGTAGTATTACCCTCACAAACAAGACCTCTCAGTCATTCAAAACCTTATAAAAATATTTTTCTAAAAGATTTTCATCATATCCTTCATTATATAAAGATGCCCCATTCCCCAACCATACAACAATTTCATTCTTTGCAGTCACCATCGCCAAAGAGGTTACTGCTGGTAAACCGCCATTTCTAAAATACATTACAGGCTGATCAGAACTTGTACGATATTGCCACATCGCATAACCATTACATGATTTGAACTCTTCAATATTGCAATGCTTTAAAGTATCAGGCTGAATAGACAAGATATTGTACGGTTCAGAGCTTAGCATTTTATTCATTAGCAGAGCCAATTGTTTAGCACTACCAGACAGTCCAGCAGAAGATGAAAGCGCTACAAAGTCAAATCTGTTGTCTTCAGACTCCATCCAAAAATCATTATTTCTAAAATCGTATTTCACCTCATCTGGATAATAATAGCCATCAACAAATTTTATATTTTTTTCACTAATTAAATAATGTTGTTGAATATATGACCTATAATCTTGTTTCCCAACACGCTCCAGTACTGCCCCTAATAAACAATAATTACGATTATCATAGGCATAACGCTGATCTGGTTCAAAATCTAATTTTAGCTTGCTAAGTTCTGTTAAATTATACGGACACCACGATTTTTTTTTGAGCGAAAATACGACATCTTCACTACGCATACGGTTAAAACCCGAACGATGTTCCAATAAATTTGCAAGAGTAATCTTTTGTATACGAGGGTCTTCAAACTTTTGTTTTTCTAATTCAGGAAATAAGTTAATCATAGGTGTATTTAAATGTATTTTACCTTGATTCACTTGATCTACCACCGCATCACTAGTAATAAGTTTAGTTAAGCTTGCATACCGAAAGCGTGTATTTTCGTTTAAGTTACTAGAAAAAAAAGTTGTACCTTGCCAGCCACTCTGACAAGTATATACTTGATTTTTAGTATCTATATAGGCGATTTGATTGGATAGGTTTTTTTGTTTTTTTATAATATATTTTAAACTGTCTTTCATCCATACTGGTGCATTGCTACTACAATGAATATTCCATATTGCAAGCTGTCCTTGTAGTGGATAAATCAGTCTCCAAAACTTCAAACGGTCTATAAGAATAAAATGAACTGCAATAAAAGTAACTGAGAACAATAAAACAATTATTATAGTCTTAACAAAGAACTGCTGGGTATTCATAAAACCACATAAGATAGATGGAAGGCTGAAAATTTCAACCTTCCACTTTTATATTATTCAGCTGTAGAAGGACAACCCGCTGGAGCAAATTTTGCTTCAACACTGGTAGAACAAGTCCAAGAACCTTCGACATCACGGTTCCATGTTAATGTTTGAGTTTTAATAGCTGTTGCTGCAGAATTATTAAATGTACCAATGATATTACCTTCACCTGCTGCATCTGCTGGCATTTCAACTTCTAAACCAGAATAAATTTCTACTGCGTCACCTAAAAGATTTGAAGCGGTAACACCAAGCACACAATCTGTATCAGCATCTGTAACATCATTGTTAGTAGCCACAGGAATTGTTTTACCTTCAAGAATACAAGCTTCCACAGTCGTCTTAATAGAACTCAACTCGCCCATCACACGGCTAACTTGTGATTTAGCAATATAGTTTTGGTATTGCGGAATCGCAATTGCAGCCAAAATACCAATGATCGCTACAACAATCATTAATTCAATAAGGGTAAAACCCTTTTGTACTGTATTCATAACATTCTCCACAAATGTTTTTTGTTTATTTATAAGCCTAAAGAAAAAGCTCATTTAGCTTATTTTATATTTAGCACTAACTGTGCCAAGTTTTATTATAATAAAATTGAGAGAAAAAACAGCACTTTAAAAAAATATTTTTATTTTTGTAATTCTTGTGTTTTATTTTGTGTAACTAACTGACAAAAATTGTCAATTAGTTGACATAGTTCACCCCAATATAATCGGTTTATTCCCTAATTCATTTTCTAAATCATCTATTTTACGATCATAGTACTGATCTAAAACTTTCCCAATTTGTTTCACGCCTTCAATTACACCTTCTTTAAACTTCTGCTGGACTAAATGCTGAATAATATTTTGGCAGATTTCATCCCAGACTTGTTGGGTCGTGGCATTCTTAATTCCACGATCAATCACAATTTCAACCTTGTGCTCGCAGAGGTTCAGATAAAGTAGTACACCACTATTATATTCGGTATCCCAAACCCCAATTTCAGCAAATAACTGTCGGGCACGACATAAAGTATCCTGATAATAGGCAGATCGTGAAGGTAGACAGCCCTCAATCACGACTTGAATTTCCCCTACATGTCCATGCTCAGCTTCTTCCACCGCCACTGCAATCGCATGCTGATCCTGCTTGGAAAAAGAACGCTTGGTGGCCGGCATATAAAAGAAATGCTTGAGCCAGCGCTTAAAGCTCGGCTGCGCATGCTCTTCCAGCTTCGGCCGCGTGACAATTTCTGTCGTATCTGTTGTTGTTACCATGAGCCTGATGCTCCTCCCCCACCAAATCCACCACCGCCACCGCCGAAGCCGCCGCCCCCAAAACCACCACGACCACTACCGCCGCGGCCACCACCTGCCATAAAGGCATGTAAAATCAGTTGCGCAAGCGAGGTGATCAATAAAAAGAATATACCTGCACCAATCATTAAACTTGCAAGCAACCCCATGCCATTTACCAGACCGGCAGCAGTCCCTGCAACTGCGGCAGTCGCAGCGCTCAGTTTTCTGCCGAAAATCATAGATCCCACGACACCTGCGACAATAATAAACAGCACACTACTGAACGTCGCCTTGCTGGCTTTTTGTGCCTGATAAGCCTGTTCCTGACGCTCTTTCAGCTCATCTGCCGCCTGTGCTGCAATTTCAGGATCCAGATTTAAAATCCGTTCTATTTCAGTCAGACCTGCAGCAATCCCTTGAGCATACTGACCCTGTTTAAAATACGGCGTGATGGTGTCATGAATAATACGGCCTGCCACGATATCGGGCAGCACCCCTTCCAGCCCATAACCAGTCAAGATCTGAATGCGACGATCATTGATGGCAATGGTCATCAATAAGCCATTATCCCGTTTGGCCGAACCGAGCTGCCAGGCGTCGGCTATCCGCATGGAATAATCAAAAATGTCTTCCTGTCCCGTGGTGGGAACAATGACGACACCAACCTGGCCTTTACCAGCATTATGCAAGTTTAAAATACGCTGACTAAGTTGCTGCTTTTCAGCTGGACTGAGTATATTGGCCTGATCAATCACCGGTTCATTCAGACTGGGTAAATCACGCTGAATCTGGCCTTCAGCCATATCATTGGCAATTTGTGGCTGTTGGGCTGAGGCTGTTTCAGTAGCCGTTTGAGCTGTTTGAGAATTAGTCGCAGCCGGATTTTGCAATATTTCACGGGCTACAATGACGTCTTCAGTATCCGTAGCTGTGGCTGTTTCTGCTGACACAGGCACTACCATCCCCATGCCCAACATGAGGAGCAACCCGGCACAGTATTTCAGCAGCATCTCAGACATCTGATTTCTCGCTTATTTACAAGTCAGTCATTATTCAAAGGAAACCGTTGGAGCTTTTTGGGCACTTTGCTCGGCACTAAAGTTTGGTTTGGTATCCATACCAATTACTTTGGCGGTCATCACTTGCGGGAATTGACGTGCATAAGAGTTAAAGTCCTGAACCGTAGTGATATAACGGTTACGTGCTACGGCAATTCTATTTTCAGTGCCTTCCAGCTGTACCTGCAAATCACGGAACTGCTGATTGGCTTTCAGGTCTGGATAATTTTCAGTCACCGCCAAAAGACGCGATAAGGCACTGGTCATTTGCGACTGCGCGTCCTGATAGCGTTGGAATAATTCAGGATCTTCCAGTACTTCACGATCTACTTTCAGACCGGCAACATTGGCACGCGCTTGGGTCACCTCAGTTAATACCTGCTCTTCATGCGCGGCATAGCCTTTGACCACATTGACCAGATTCGGCACCAGGTCGGCACGGCGCTGATACTGGTTTTGCACTTCAGACCATGACGCGGTGACCGCTTCATCTTTTACCTGCAAAGTGTTATAGCCACATCCTGTGAGGGTCAAAGTACTGGCCAGCATCAGGGTTATTAAAGATTGTTTTAATAGACGCATGATGTTTATCCTCAATTATTTATTGATATTGATTTAATTAATTTGATTTTAAACAGTATTTTCTAAAGTTTTGTTACTTTTTATAATCTTTTTAATGCTTCACACTTTAAAATTAAAAATTATCGAAGATGAAAAAACCCGCCGTAGCGGGTGTTCTTGAATAATATCCGTTGATCTTTAACTATTAGATATCCAGATAATCCAGAATCCCTTCTGCGGCCTGACGACCTTCCCAGATGGCTGTCACGACCAAGTCAGATCCACGAACCATGTCACCACCGGCAAAGATTTTCGGATTTGAGGTCTGGAACTTGTATTGCTGCTGTTCAGCAGCAACGACACGACCTGAACCATCCAGATTAATCTCGACATCGGTGAACCAATCTGCTGGACTAGTACGGAAACCGAAAGCAAGCAGGACTGCATCCGCCGGAAGAATTTCTTCTGAACCCGGAATCGGCTCTGGGCTACGGCGACCACGGCTATCTGGCTCACCTAGCTGAGTAGTAATAAATTTCACGCCAGTCACTTTGCCATTTTCACCAACAATCTCGATTGGCTGACGGTTGAATTGAAATTCCACCCCTTCTTCACGTGCATTTTGTACTTCACGGCGTGAACCCGGCATGTTTTCTTCATCACGACGATAAGCACAAGTTACTGTCTCAGCACCTTGACGAATCGAAGTCCGGTTACAGTCCATCGCTGTATCACCACCGCCCAACACAATGACTTTTTTGCCTTGTACACTGATGTATTCAGCTGGCTCTTTTTCCCAGCCTTGGGTGCGGTTGACGTTGGCAATCAGGAAATCTAGCGCGTCATACACCCCCTCCAGATCTTCACCGGCAAAGCCACCTTTCATATAGGTATAGGTGCCCATGCCCATAAACACGGCATCATAATCGGCAAGTAACTGGTCGATGGTGATATCGGTGCCAATTTCAGTATTCAGACGGAATTCCACGCCCATACCGGTGAAAATTTCACGGCGGCGTTTCATCACATCTTTTTCCATCTTGAATTCTGGAATACCAAAAGTCAGCAAACCACCAATTTCCGGACGTTTATCAAACACGATAGGTTTTACCCCTGCACGAACCAAAATATCCGCACAGCCAAGACCCGCAGGACCTGCACCAATAATCGCAACTTTTTTATCTGTCCATTTTACATTGGACATGTCTGGACGCCAGCCCAAAGCAAAGGCGGTATCGTTGATATATTTTTCAGCATTGCCAATGGTGACCGCGCCGAAACCATCGTTCAGGGTACAGGCCCCTTCACAGAGACGGTCTTGCGGACAGACACGACCACAGACTTCCGGCAAGGTATTGGTCTGGTGACACAGTTCAGCCGCCTGAAACAAACGCCCTTCAGCCACCAGTTTCAACCAGTTGGGAATATAGTTATGTACCGGACATTTCCATTCACAATAGGGGTTACCACAACCTAAACAACGATGGGTCTGGTTCGCAGCAATTTCCGCAGTAAACGGTTTATAAATTTCTACAAATTCTGCTTTGCGGACATCAAGCTCTTTTTTCTCTGGATCTTGGCGTGCGACATCCAGAAATTGAAAGTCATTATGTAGGCGTTCAGCCATGTCTCTCTCCGTGGCTAGAGGTAAGGACTTCACAGTTGCCTTACCTCTGCCTATATATCTGTTGGTCGTGGAATTATTGTGGATCAGCTTGAGTTGTTTTTAACAGCGTTTGCAAGTTGGCTGCTTTTGGTTTTACCAACCAGAACTTACGGCTATAGAAATCAAACTCATGGCGGATCTTGTACGCCCAAGCACTACCGGTTTCTTTAATATGTTCATCCAAAATGCGACCCAGGAAGGCTTTATGCTCCTCCATCGCTTCGGTGGAAATACGATTCAGCTCAATCAGTTCGTGGTTATAATGATCAACGAAGTCATTATCCAGATCAAGTACATAAGCAAAACCACCGGTCATACCCGCCCCGAAGTTATGCCCGACTTTACCCAGCACGGTCACGATCCCACCGGTCATATATTCACAGCAGTGATCGCCAGCACCTTCGATGACCGCGAATGCGCCCGAGTTACGCACCGCGAAACGCTCGCCTGCCGTACCCGCGGCATATAACTTACCGCCAGTGGCACCATAGAGACAGGTGTTACCAATGATCGCGGTATTTTGGGTCTGGAATGGTGAACCTTTTGGCGGGAAGATCGAAATGCGACCACCGGCCATGCCTTTACCGACATAGTCATTGGCATCGCCTTCAAGGCTGATGTGCAGACCACCGGCGTTCCAGACACCGAGCGACTGACCTGCAGTACCGTTCAGGTGTACTTTCACCGGATGATTTTCCATGCTCAGGTTGCCATAACGGCGGGCAATTTCACCGGATAAACGCGCACCAATCGAACGGTCACAGTTACCAATCGAGAAGTGATACTCACCGCCTGTTCCGGCTTCAATCGCAGGCAGGATTTCCGCCACCATTTTCTCTGCCAGAATCCCTTTATCAAATGGCGCATTGCCTTGAACTTGGCAATACTGCGCTTTACCTTCCGCAGCAGGATGGGATTCCAGTAATTTACTCAAATCCAGATGCGCATGTTTGGCGGTCTCACCCGGCAAGACTTCTAATAAATCTGTCCGGCCAATCAGGTCTTTTAGACGCGATACCCCCAGAGCTGCCAACCATTCACGGGTTTCTTCAGCAATAAAGGTGAAGAAGTTGATCAGCATTTGTGGCTCGCCAATATAATGCTCTTGACGCAAATGGTCTTGCTGGGTTGCCACACCGGTTGCACAGTTGTTCAGGTGACAGATACGCAGGTATTTACAACCGAGTGCAATCATTGGCGTTGAACCAAAACCAAAGCTTTCAGCCCCTAAAATCGCGGCTTTGACCACATCCAGACCGGTTTTTAAACCACCATCGGTTTGTACGCGAACCTTTCCACGCAGGTCGTTGACACGAAGAGCCTGATGCGCCTCAGAAAGACCCAGCTCCCACGGTGAACCTGCATGATGAATTGAAGAAAGTGGAGAAGCCGCTGTACCGCCATCATAACCAGAAATGGTAATGAAGTCAGCATAGGCTTTTGCTACACCTGCCGCAATCGTACCGACACCCGGTTCAGAAACCAGCTTAACTGACACCATCGCCTGTGGGTTAACCTGTTTTAAATCAAAGATCAACTGTGATAAATCTTCGATTGAATAGATGTCATGATGCGGAGGTGGCGAAATAAGCGTGACACCCGGTACAGAGTAACGTAAACGGGCAATCAGACCATTCACTTTACCACCCGGCAACTGACCACCTTCACCTGGTTTTGCACCTTGCGCGACTTTAATTTGCAGGACTTCTGCCGATGTTAAATACGCAGGCGTCACACCAAATCGGCCCGATGCAATTTGTTTGATTTTCGAGTTACGGATGGTGCCATAACGTGCAGGATCTTCACCGCCCTCACCCGAGTTTGAACGACCACCAATGGTATTCATGGCAATCGCAATCGCTTCATGCGCTTCAGGTGACAATGCACCGAGCGACATACCCGCAGAGTCAAAACGTGGCAAGATTTCTTCCACTGACTCCACTTGATCCAGTGCAATTGAATTATCAGTTTTCAGCTTGAATAGGTCACGAATGGTGGCAATCGGACGGTTATTCACCAGTTCGGCATATTCTTTAAAATCTGCGTAGTTACCTGAACGCACTGCTTTATGCAGCGAGTTGATTACATCTGGATTAAAGGCATGATATTCCTTGCCAAAGACAAACTTCAGCAAACCACCCTGATCAATGGGTTTACGGTTTTTCCAGGCAAGATCCGCCAACTGTTTCTGGTCATTTTCAAGGTCAACAAAGGTCGCACCCTGAATACGACTCGGCACACCAATG
Organism: Acinetobacter sp. YH12106; assembly: GCF_013418995.1. Lineage (NCBI taxonomy): Bacteria > Pseudomonadati > Pseudomonadota > Gammaproteobacteria > Moraxellales > Moraxellaceae > Acinetobacter > Acinetobacter sp. YH12106. The sequence goes on along the minus strand of NZ_VPAV01000004.1, from coordinate 110,484 downwards.
AAGCATGTATCAACCACTTCATTCGATAGACCGACTGCTTCAAATAACTGACCGCCACGGTAAGAGGCTACCGTCGAAATTCCCATTTTAGATAGAACTTTCAGTAAGCCTTTTTCAATGCCTTTACGGAAATTGTTTTGTGCATAGATTGGATCACCCAAGAGCTCGCCTTTGGCGACCAGATCATTGATCACGTCATAAGCCAGATACGGATAGATCGCGGTTGCGCCAAAGCCGAGAAGCACTGCGAACTGATGTGGATCACGGGCAAAACCGGTTTCAACAATCAGGTTGGCATCGGTACGCAAACCAGTATTAATCAAGTAATGATGCACCGCACCGGTCACCATAAAGGCATTGGCTGGCAAGTGGCCTTCACGGATTTTCTTGTCTGAAAGCATCAGTAAAGTTTTGCCATCACGAATCGCTTGTGCAGCCTCGATGCAAATACGCAGAATTGCGGCTTGTAAACCTTCAGTTTCAGTATAGTTCAGGTCGATGTCCGCAATTTCGTAACCTTTACGCCCCAAGGTACGAATTTGATGCATTTTCGAGTTTGAAAGAACCGGACTGGAAATAATCAGACGGTCAGCATGTTCAGGCCCCTGTTCAAACACGTTCTGTTCACGGCCTAAACAGGTTTCCAGTGACATCACGATCGATTCACGCAGTGGATCAATTGGCGGGTTGGTCACCTGCGCAAACTGCTGACGGAAATAATCCGAAACATGGCGCACCTGACGTGACAATACTGCCATGGGCGTATCATCACCCATGGATCCCACAGCTTCCTGACCACTTTCCGCGATTGGACGCAATAACTGGTCACGTTCTTCAAAGGTCACCATGAACATTTTTTGGGCCGCTTTCAGGCCATCGCCTTTTAAGCCTTGCTCACATAAATATTCTTCCAGCTCGGGGCTACCTTGCAAACGCACAGAGTTTTCACGTAACCATTCACGGTATGGACGCATACGTTTTAAATGATGATTCACATCTTGTGTATCCAGTACCTTGCCGGTTTGCGTATCGATCACCAGCATTTGGCCGGGGCCAACACGACCTTTAGAAATCACATCTTCAGGTTGATAACCCCAGACCCCAATTTCCGATGCCAATGTGATGTAGCCATTTTTGGTAATCACCCAACGTGCCGGACGTAAACCATTACGATCCAGCATACAAATCGCATGACGGCCATCCTGAATTACCAGACCTGCCGGGCCATCCCAGGCTTCCATATGTTTCGAGTTGAATTCATAGAAAGCACGCAAGTCCGCATCAAGCGTTTCCACGTTCTGCCACGCAGGCGGAACCAGCATACGTAAGGCACGGAACAGATCCATACCACCACCGACCAGAATCTCCAGCATATTGTCCAGGCTTGAAGAATCCGAACCGGTACGATTCACAATCGGTTTTAGTTCAGTTAAACCCGGCAATAAGGGATTTTCAAATTTTGGCACACGCGCCATGGCCCAGTTACGGTTGGCCGTAATGGTGTTGATTTCACCATTGTGCGCCAGATAACGGAACGGCTGTGCCAACGGCCAGCGTGGCAAAGTATTGGTCGAGAAACGCTGATGGAACACCACGATATGTGATTCTAGACGTTCATCAGCCAGATCGGTATAAAAGTCTGCAATCGCTTCCGGCATCATCAAGCCTTTATAGCTGATGACCGTTGAACATAAAGTGGTGACATAGAAAGAGGTATCATTCAGCAGCAATTGTTCTGCGCGACGACGCGCCAGGAATAACTTACGGTTAAATTCAACCTCGGTCACGCCCATCGGGCAATTGACAATAATCTGTTCAAATGCCGGCATCGATTGCAAGGCAATTTCACCCAGTGCATCGACATGGGTTGGAATCACACGCCAAGCCAGAACAATGAGACCTTCAGCTTCAATTTCTTTTTTTAAAACCTGTTTGGCATGTGCAGCAAGCGCAGGATCAAGATTTAGGAACACCGAACCGACAGCAAAGACTTCACTTAAAGTTGTATCACTTAAGCGTTTTGCTTCTTCACGAAAGAACTTTTTCGGCATCGCCAACAGCAGGCCACAACCATCCCCAGTCTTACCATCCGCGGCAATACCACCACGGTGGGTCATACAACTCAGACTATGAATCGCGGTCTTGACGAGATCATGGCTTGCATCACCCTGCATATGGGCAATTAAACCGAAACCACAGTTATCTTTAAACTCATCCGGTTGGTATAAACCTTGAGCGGGAGCTACATTATTAGGCGATGGCATGTGCATAGCGTACCCTTCTTTTCACGAAGCCTTATAGGCTGTTAAACAATCTAAATTCTTCTCTGCGCTGCGTGTAATGGACTTTCGAAGACCGTCTTGCTAGAGCAAAATCTTTTTATCTTTATTTCTTCAGACTAGTCCTTTTTCAGACCGAATGCATAAAAAATAAAGTTTATTTTGCTGATGAATAACATAAAAATCAGGAATAAATATGACATTCATAGGTTGTCATCGAATCATTTTTCGCGCTAAAACAGGGAGATTAATTCAATCCATGCACCAATAAAGCAAATTACATGCCAATAAATAGCACATAAATTAAAACCATACAGATGACAAAGCTTTAATAAGGATTACAGGGATACTGGTTATTTTTAATGTGTATTTTTTGCACCAAAAGCGCACATTTCTAATTAGGTCATTTTTTTGGTGCGCTATTTTAGAACGGATTAGTTAAAAGGATCACTAATCTCATTGTTTTGAGGACGGGAATTCCCCCCTTGGTTCGGTCGATTAGTATTGTTTTGTGGTTGCGGAGCACCTTCCACAGCGCTTTCGGATTTCTGTACATCGAGCACATTGCCAGCGGCATCACGACGCACAATTGTGGTACTGGTGGTCGCATCCGAACTACGCGGTTTAACCTCAGCCCGAGTTTGCTGTCTGAGTCGTACAGATTCATCTACCTTCGGTAAAGGTACGTTTTTCAAGCGAATCTCATACAGCTTTTGATTGCTTGCCAACTCCTCTGAACCCAGATTATTCACTAGACCGACATACTGCTGGATTTGCACCACTTCAGGCTTCACTGAAGCAGGCAAATTTAAATTCAATGTAGATAAGGCCTGATTGGCTTCGGCGGCGGTCTTATACTGACCATACAGCAGCACATATTGTTCTGGCTGATTTTCACCGGATATTCTTAGATAAATAAAAGGCTTACGATCTGGCTGTTTTTTAAGAAAGCTTTTGAGAATGGCTTCATTGCTGACGCGAAATAATTCAATCGCATGCTGTTTTTTCGCCTCATGAACAAATTTGGTGCCGCGAAATTCTGGCTCATGATTGGCATTTACAATGGTGCGGGTATTCAAATCGAGGGGTTTGACCTCGTCAGAAAGTGCACCAAGATGGGTCATTGTCGCTACTTTTTCCGGCTGAATTTGTAATTGAACTTTAGTTTCTGGCTTTTTTTCCACTTCAATTACAGCATCTGAATCAGTAATGGCCCAAAAGATCAAGGCTGCAAATAGACAGCATACACCACAGACCAGCCAGAAATAGTGCTGAACCTTTTGCCAAGGAGTGTGTAATGCTGTCATAAAAACTAAAACCTATGCCTGATTCACTAAAATTGCCTGTTGCATTCGCTCAAGATCAAAATCCCGAGTAATCACAGCTTTACCTAATTGTTGCAACAACACCAGACGCAATTGTCCATTCAAGACTTTTTTGTCATGGGCCATATATGCCAGGAAATCATCAAGAGGGATTTTAGGACAAACGATCGGAAGTTTGGCACGAGAAATGATTTTTTTTGTACGTTCCAGATCACCCTGAGAAATCCAACCCATACGCTGTGATAAATCTGCCGCCATGACCATACCTGTTGCAACAGCCTCGCCATGTAGCCAGACACCATACCCCAGATAAGATTCAATCGCATGTCCAAAAGTATGCCCCAGATTCAGTAGAGCACGTTCCCCTTGCTCTTTTTCATCATTGGCGACAATCCGGGCCTTGTGCGCACAGGAACGATAAACGGCCTCAGCCAGTAGTTTCTCATCACGACTGACCAGAGCATCCATATTCTCTTCAAGCCAGAGCAGAAATGATTCATCACCGAGTAGCGCATACTTAATCACTTCAGCCAAACCCGCCGCAAGTTCACGATCGGGTAAAGTAGAAAGTTGCGACATATCGGCCAGCACCACTTGCGGTTGCTGGAACGCACCAATCATGTTTTTACCCAGTGGATGATTAATTCCGGTTTTTCCACCGACACTGGAATCGACTTGAGACAGTAAAGTCGTCGGTACCTGAATGAAATACACGCCACGCTGGAAACATGCCGAAGCAAAACCGGCCATATCGCCAATCACACCACCACCGAGCGCAAGCACCGTACAGTCCCGGTTAAAACCAGCTTCAAGCAATGCATCAAAGATCAGATTCAGATGCTGGCTATCCTTATATTTTTCACCATCGGGCAAAATACAGGTCGCAACATGCTTGTCTAAAGCTGCAATCGCAGTTTGATAATGCTGCAAATAAAGTGGCGCAACCGTGGTATTGCTCACAATCATCACTTGCTTGCCATGAATATAGGGAGCCAATAAGGCCTGTGGATCAAGATCGCTCCCGATGAAAATAGGGTAACGACGTTCTCCGAGTTCTACATATAAGGTTTGCATGTTTGATTAACCACTTTATTCAATGTACTTAGTTCTTGGAAGTAATGAGATTGAGAATCCGCTGCGCCAGATCTCGTGCCGCACCCTGATTGGTCTCAATGATATGATGTGCCACTTCCCGATACAAGGGGTCACGAACTGCCAATAAATCACGTAACTTTTGTTCCGGATTTTCGACTTGGAGGAGTGGACGGTTTTTATCGCGATAGGTACGCTGCAGTTGAATTTCAACCGGCGTATAGAGATAAACGACGATCCCACGCTGTTTCAGATAGTCTCGATTCAAGACCTGAGTAATGGCACCACCGCCAGTGGCTAAAACTAAATGGGGGCGTGAAGTAAGTTCATTAATTACAGCAGTTTCACGGTCACGAAAACCCTGTTCCCCTTCTTTCTCAAAAATCCAGGGAATCGTCGCACCTGTTTTACGTTCAATTTCATGATCGCTATCTAGAAATTCGCGTCCTAACAATTCTGCGAGATGTCGTCCTACTGTTGTTTTACCGGCCCCCATCGGCCCTACCAAATAAAGATTTGGTAGGGTTTCAAACTCTTTGCTTGGCAAGGAGTCACCTATTCGTTTTGTTAAATTCAAAATATATTAATGATTTCTTGAAACACTGTCATTAACAATTCGAGGTGTAACGAAAATCAGCAACTCACGCTTGTTATCCGATTTTAAATCTTTACGGAATAAACGCCCTACATAAGGAATATCCCCCAGGAATGGCACCTTGGTTTGTGCATTACGGGTTTCCTGCTCAAAAATCCCACCCAGGACCACTGTTTCACCATTATCCACCAGCACATTGGTATTGATCTGGTTTTTGTTAATAGTGAGCTGTCCTGTCGGTGTCGGGTTACCCGGTGAATCACTGGTAATATTGAGTTCCATCTGTACTTTGCCATCTGGAGTAATACTTGGTGTGACATCCAGACTTAAAGTCGCATCAATAAATGCTGTAGTCGACACTGCATTGACACCCCCACCTTCTGATGACTGATAAGGAATCTGTGTACCAGATGCAACCATTGCTTTTTGCTTGTCTGCTGTGAGTACCTTTGGTGTTGAAATGACTTCACCATAGCCATCCGCTTGCAATGCAGAAAGCTCTAGATCCAGCATAAAATCAGAAAGACTGATTAGACCAAAAGCAATACGACTTGCACCCGGACTTGTTACACCCAAGTCTACATTCAGGTTTTGTGGACGTTGAATCTCATAAGTATATCCCCCTCTTTCAGAATCAAATTCAGGTTCCCTAAGATCCCAAAGGGATGTATCACTACCGCCTACTAGTAAATGATTATTATTAGTTATACCTTGAGATAAAATCCCCCATTTCACCCCCATTTCTTTGGTAAAATCAGTCGTTGCACGTACAATACGCGCCTCAACCATTACTTGCTTGACCTGTACATCGAGCAGATCCACCATATTCCGGATTTTATCGATAAAAGGCTGGGTATCATTCACAATAATGGTATTAGTTCTTGCATCAATCGATATTGAACCTCGTGAACTCAATAAACTTTCTTTATCATTATTATTTGCACCACTTGATCCACCTGAATTAGATGAACCTTTATTTTGTGTAATGAGTTTTTCGATCTCTGCAGCTTTAGCATAACTTAATTGCATATATTCAGTTTGAATAGGGGCAAGCTTGACACTTTGAGCCAAAGCTTTTGCCTCTTCCTCTTCTGCCTTAATCAGTTCTGTCACTGGTGCAATCCAGATCACATTACCATTACGGCGTTTATCCAGGTTTTTGGTTTTCAGTACAATATCCAGTGCCTGATCCCAAGGCACTTCTTTTAGGCGCAAGGTAATATTGCCTTGTACACTATCTGCTGCCACCATATTGATATCGGTAAAGTCAGCCAAAAGCTGTAGTACACGACGTACTTCAATATCCTGGAAATCGAGTGAAATTTTCTTGCCGCTATAAGCCACGGTCTTCGGACGTAGCGGACTCTTGGCTTCCGGACGTTTCAAACTAATGGTCAGCTTATTATCCGTTTGATAAGCCATATATTCATAACTTTCCCCGGACTGGATCGTAATCACGCCTGATCCATTTTGATTCACTGCATCCACACTCGACACAGGCGTCGCAAAATCATTCACATTCAGACGACGGGTCAAATGCGTCGGGATCTTCGTGCCTAAGGTTCGAACAATGATTTTAGTCCCCTGCTGCTGTACATCGACCGGGGTGTTGTTGCCTGCCAGGTCAATCACCACCTGACCTTCACCTTGAGCCCCACGCTGGAAACTGATATTGCTAATTCCCTGAGCTGACTGCTGTAATACCGGTTGAACTGTCGCGACTGGCGTGGCTGAGTTGATTTTCAGGATAAAGGTATTCCCTTCAACTCGCGTGGTAAAGGCACCAGCATCTGCCAGATTAACAGTCAAACGGGCACGTTGTGCATCCGAAGTCACATCGACCGAACTGGCTTCACGTGTTGCCACCGAAATATTGCTTTGCTTTAAGTTTTGTTGGGCCTGGTCAAAATCTAAAATTAGACGCGAAGGTGATTCTAATTGATAGGCTTGTGGCTGTGGTGGCAAACCATTGAACATCACCCGAATTTCAGTTCCTTGTCCAGGAAGCTGCATAGCTACGATATTGGTCACGGCTACCTGTGCGCTAGCTGCTTGCATCACCGCAATCGCAACAGCACCCATTGAAAACTGACGAAACACACGATTCATTGTATTAGCATCCCCAAAAATAAATTCTTTAATACTCTTATTCATTGTTATTCCCTAAAACTTATGGTGCCGGCCCAATCAGAACCAGACTTCGCGGACGCTCCACATATCCTTCACGGCCATCTGGAATAATCTCAATCAAATCGATCTGCGTTGGTGTAATACCACTCACACGACCATGATTAAGCCCCATATAGCTACCACGCTGTATCCGTTCAATCTCGCCATCCGGTGTCTGGATTAAAGCCAGAATCTGTCCGGCCTGATTACGCATGCTGCCTTTCATGCTCAAGGTTTCCAGAGGATAACTTTCCAGTGGTTGCAATTGGCGTGACAAATTTGGATAAACCCGTTTCCCCGCCATAATCTTTAGCTCGGCAGCCAGAGAACTTGGCAGGAAAGGACTTTTGATCTGATGTGCTGCATAGTTGAAGGTTTCAACTGGCATAAAATCGGGTGCAGGTTCAATCGGCAAAGGTGGCTGGTTACGAATATTGGCCATTTCCTGATTGACTGCATCAATACGTGAATCACATCCCAGCAATACCAGTCCAAGCGCTAAAACTGAAGTAATTTTAATCCTATTCATTACTGCGCCCCCTGAGTCGTGCTCGTACCTGCTGAAGAAGCCTCGGCATTGCCCACATAACGATAGGTTTTGGCCTTAACCACATAATCAATCACCGGAATCTCAGACTTTTTCTCTTTATTCTCAGTACCGGTAATGGTGAAATCATGCAAGGTAACAATACGCGACAAGCCTGCAATACTGCTGACAAAAGAACCAAAAGCGTGGTAATCCCCAGTCGCTTCAATCGCAATGGGCTGTTCAATAAAGAACTCTTGCTTAATTTCAGGTTCCAGACGGATATTTTTAAACTTCAGACCTGAATTGACACCGCTCAGGTTAATATCCTCAACCAGACCCGGAATTTCAGTTTCCTTCGGCAATTGTTCTAATTGCTGGTTAAAACGTGCTTCCATTTCCTGAAGCTGAATCTGATATTGTTGTAGATTACGTAATTTTGATTCCTTTTCACGAAACTCATTCAGCAGGTTTTGTTCCTGGGCACTGGCTTGTGAAATTGATTCAATCGTACTTCTGGTCAGGGCAAAATAAATCAGCATAAATACCAAGATAACAATAAAAATCCAGCAGCTAATCTTGACCGATAAAGGCCAGCTGCCATAATTATTAGGATCTAGGGTATTGAATTGCTGAAAAAATTTCTCAACTGTCATTTTATTTTTAGGTACAGCCACGGCATCCTGGCTGAACTCATCGAATTTTTCATTACTCATGATGATGCCCCCGGAGTGGTATTGGCTGCTTGCTGTTCTTCATTCAGTACCGGTTCAGCGATCTGATCCAGATCCACAGTCACGGTAAAGCTGCCATAAGACTCTTCAACACGTGGAATAATCGAGCTCGGTGTCTTTTCTTTGGATTCTTCAGACACCAGAAAGGCATTCATAAAGGCATTTCGGTACCAGGAGGAAGCTTCCAGATTACGCAGTAATTCTGCTACGGTATTTGGACTCTCGGCTCGACCTTCGATGCTAAATTTATCGCCAGTACGCTGAAACTTGGTGATGTACATATTGGTTGGTGTCACCCGTACAATTTCATCAATCAAATGTACCGCGATCGGACGTTGCGTTTGCAAGCCCTGAATCAGCTTCATCCGCTCAACAATGGCATTACGTTGCTCTTGCAAACCTTCTAGCGCTTTTAACTGCACATCCAGATTCTGGTTGGTACTTTGAATCAGCTGATTGGCCTGTTCCTGATCCTGAAGCTTGTGATCATAATAAAACCAGGTTGAACCTGCCGCCGCCAGTCCTAAGAAAAGCGCCCCCACACAGATTGCCACGAATTCATTATTTCTTTTAATTCTTAGCTCATCACGCCAAGGAAGTAAGTTAATCTTTGCCATTAATCAAAACTCCTCAATGCCAAACCACATGCAACCATGAGTGATGACGCGTCATTTTCAATTTTTTTAATATCAATTTGAGGAGAAAAGCCCATTTGCAAAAATGGATTCGCGATCGTGACACGGTAACCGAGTTTTTGTTGTAATAATTTTGCCAGACCTGGAATATTGGCATTCCCGCCGGCCAATAAAATATGATCAATCTCATTAAACTGAGACGATGAAAAGAAGAATTGTAATGACCGCGCTGCCTGTTGCACCACAGCATCCAGAAACGGTTCTAGCACTTCAATATCATAATCATCTGGCAAAGCACGGGTTTTTTTAGCACGCCCGGCTTCTTCAAAAGACAGACCATAACGGTTCTGAATTTCCTGAGTCAGCTGTTTGCCACCGAACACCTGCTCACGGGTATAAATAATTTTGTTGTTCTGCATGACTGATAAAGTCGTCATACTATGTCCAATGTCTAAAATACCGACAGTATTTACCCCCATCGGCAAAGTATCCGAAAACACTTTAAAAGCATTTTCCAGCGCAAAACTTTCTACATCCGCGATCTTGGGTGTCAGTCCGGCAATTTCCAAAACTTCAGAACGTGCTTCAATATTTTCAATGCGGGTTGCCACCAACAGCACATTGACCCGGTTTGGATTGGCAAGACGGTCAGGCAGAACTTCAAAGTCCAGACTGGCTTCATCGAGTGGGAACGGAATATACTGTTCTGCATCCTCACGAATCTGAACTTCACGCTCATCATTCGACATGTCTGCATCCATCTCGATAGTTTTGGTAATCACCATAGAGGTTGGAATGGCAAAAGCGGCATGATTCGACTGGGTGTTGGCCAAATTAATTGCACGCCCAAGGGCATCCGCGACTGCTTCCGGGTTTAAGACGTTTTTTTCAACAACACTGTTTTCCATTAATGGGACCAAAGCATAGCTCTCTACCCAGTAACGGCTACTTTTTACAGAAAGCTCCAAAACCTTAACAGAAGTCGAACTAATATCAACTCCTATTAACCCCTTATTTGGTTTACGATATAACCTGCGCACAATATAATTCCTATTATTTTTTTATCCCCAATTAAATCTAACTTACCAATCGATCCGATCTATAATTTTATATAGATACAATAACTCATCTAACAATATGTATATCTAAAGGATATACTGATCGGTAATTAGTTCGCCATTAGCTCTTATTAAAACTTACTTGTTATGAAAAAGCTATCTTGTTCAGGCCTTGTCCACCCATTTTTTTTGATCATTATCATTATCCTGATCTCAATTCCGATGGGTTTCTATGGCATGTATCTCTATATTGCCCCATCTTTGCCTGAAATGTCCACGCTTAAAAAGGCGCCTTTATTAAAGCCTTTACAAGTTTTTAGTTCAGATAATGAATTAATTGCTGAGTATGGTGGCAAGCTTTCTGTTCCCGTGAAATATGAACAAATTCCATCCGAGTTTATTCATGCTTTCCTCGCCGCTGAAGATTCCAGCTTTTTCGAGCATAGCGGAATCAGTTTTAAAAGCTTAGGCCGTGCAGTCAGTGAAAGTATCACCGGTTCGGATGTGCAGACCGGTGGTTCCACTATCACCATGCAGGTGGCGAAAAACTATTATCTCAGCCCCGAACGAACACTCAAGCGTAAACTGACTGAAATTTTTCTGGCCCGTAAGATTGAGCAAAGCCTGACCAAAGAAGAAATTCTGACACTCTATGTGAATAAAATCTTCTTGGGTAAAAATGCCTACGGGATCGCAGCAGCAGCCAAAATTTACTATAACAAGAGTTTAGAAGAGCTTTCGATTGCGCAGATGGCCATGATTTCGGGCTTACCTAAAGCGCCTTCTCGATATAATCCGGTGGCCAACCCCAAACGTGCTCTCGAACGTCGCAACTGGATTTTAGGACGTATGCTGCAACTGGGCTATCTGAACCAGAGTCAGTATCAACAAGCGATTGCTGAACCCATCAATCTGGATATGCCTGACCGCAGTACCCGCAATAAATTCCCGTATGTCGGTGAGATGGTGCGTTCTGAACTGGTACAAAACTTTGGCGAACAGGCGGTAGATTCTGGCTACAAGGTCTATACCACCATCCATAGTGAACGCCAGACCTATGCAGAACAGGCGGTACAAGAGGGTCTGGAAGCTTATGACCGTCGACATGGCTGGCGTGGTGCTGAAGCACATGATCAACCGCTGGAAAATTTCCGTGCCTATGCCAACACCTACCCTGCTCAAGTAACCAAGGTTGGCAATTCCAGTTTTGAAGCGTTGATGCAGGATGGCACCACGGTAACTGTACCGTGGTCCGGTATGTCTTGGGCGCGCCCCTTTCGCAATGTCAACAGTGTAGGTGGTGCGCCGAGCAAAGCTTCCGAGATTGTCAAAGTCAAAGATATTATACGTTTACGACCGAATCAGAATAAAACCTCGTGGTCGCTGGTACAAATTCCAAATGTGCAAGGACAGTTGATTGCCATCAATCCAAATAATGGTGCAATTGAAGCCATTGTGGGCGGATACAACTTTTATCAGTCGAAATTTAACCGTGCAATCCAGGGCTGGCGTCAACCCGGCTCTACGATTAAACCTTTTGTTTATGCACTGGCTTTAGAACGAGGCATGACACCGCATACCATGGTGAATGATGCGCCAATTACCATTGGCAAATGGACACCTCGTAATTCAGATGGCCGTTATCTGGGGATGATCCCGCTACGCCGCGCACTATATCTTTCGCGCAATACCGTTTCAGTGCGTTTATTACAGGCTGTCGGGATTGAACGTACCCGTCAGCTGTTTATGGATTTTGGTTTACAGGACAATCAGATTCCGCGTAACTATACCATTGCACTCGGCACGCCTCAGGTTCTGCCGATTCAGATGGCGACAGGTTATGCGACTTTTGCCAACGGCGGTTACCGGATCCAGCCACATTTCATTACCCGTATTGAAGATGCCTATGGCCATACCATTTTTGAAGCTCAGCCTGAATATGCGTGTATTTCATGTATCAATACCCAAGAAGAACCTGCTCAACCTGCCGACACCATGACCGCAGATGATGAAGCGATTGCAATCAACAATACAACTCTAGAACAGAAACAGGCTGCACCCAAAGTCTCTGCCGAAGACAGTAATTATCGTCAGGCACAGCGTATTTTAAAATCCAGCTCTGCCTATGACATGGCCAATATTCTGCGTGATGTGATTCAGCACGGTACCGGCCGTGCGGCCTTAAGAATCGGGCGAAATGATATTGGGGGCAAAACCGGAACCACCAATGACGCCAAAGATGCCTGGTTCGCAGGGTTCAATGGCAAACTTGTTACCATCACCTGGGTCGGCTTTGACCAGCCTAAAACCTTGGGACGCCGTGAATATGGTGGTGTGGCAGCCTTACCGATCTGGACCGACTTTATGGGCAATGCCTTAAAAGGTCAGCCAGAAGCATGGGTGCGTTTAGACCGTAATGCCAAGGCACCAGTGAATCGAAGCAAGGTAGTTCAGGGTGATGAAGTGCAGAATGATCCGTCTTCACCACCAATGGCCACTGCACTTTACCGCCGCCCGGCACCTGTGGTCGTCCCGAAACGGACAGAAACGGATTTCGAAGATCTGCCAGGACAGGAAATTGCTGTGCCAGATGCTGCTGAAACAACTGCTCCGCCAGAACAGCCGCTTCAACCAAGTAAAGTGGACGCTTTAGAAAACCTGATTCAAGAAGTGCAATAACCACAACCGACAAACTAGTATAAAAAAGCCCTCAACAATGAGGGCATTTTTATCGGTGAATTTTTATTTTTTCTGAAACAGATAGATCTGATATTGCGCCAGCAATTTAAACTGATCCTGCTGTTCAAGTGCCAGACGGCGTTCAGGTTTGGCCTTGTAAGCATACGGTGTCATAGCAATCAGGTTTTTTAAATCTGTCTGTGGCAAAGTCATCGGGGCATCAATCACCTGCTCACTGAGCAGATCAAATTCATCTTGCAGTTGCTCAACAAACTTTTGCGGTTCGTGGGGTTTCACTTCTTCAAAAAGTGCCTCACGCATCGCATATAAATGCTGTGGCGCAGGTGTCACCACCATTAAATAACCTTCAGCTTTTAAAACCCGTAAAATTTCCTGTTTTGGGATCGGACTGAACAGGCTGGTACACATATCAATCGACCCATCCAGCACTGGTAAAGTCGCCCCGGTTCCTACGACCCAGGTGATATTTTTATTGAGCTTGGCCGCGACCTGAACGGCATTTTTGGCAATATCCACCCCGACGCATTGCAGCACTTCAGTCTGCATGGCATCAGTATAGTAGCCTTCACCACAACCAATATCTAAAAGATTTTCAATACGCAGCTCTCGGAGCCTCTCCACCACGGCCTGTTGCAAAGGCGCATAATGACCCGCACTCAAAAATGCACGACGTGCCTGGACGGACTCAGGCGTATCCCCAGGATTTTTACTGTGTTTATGTTGCACCACATGCAGGTTCACATAGCCTTGCTTGGCCACATCGTAGCTATGATGATTCTCACATCGCCATGTTCTTTCATTTAAGCTCAACTGCTGGCGACAGACTGGGCACATGAGTAAATTCATCATTCTCTCCAAAACAAAAAAGCCGGCCTGCGCCGACTTTTTTCAATGCATCTCTTAGCGCAATTTTAAGGTCATTAGACCCAAAACCACCAGCATAATCGTAATAATCCAGAAACGAATGACGACTTGAGTTTCACGCCAGCCTTTCTTTTCATAATGATGATGCAGCGGTGCCATCAGGAACACGCGTTTATTGCGCATTCTTAATGAACCAATCTGCAAGAATACTGAAATCGCTTCGACCAAGAATACACCCGCCATAATCGCAAAGACGATTTCCTGACGTACCATCACAGCAATCGTCCCCAACATCGCACCCAGCGATAAAGCACCGACATCACCCATAAACACTTGCGCAGGATGGGCGTTGTACCACAGGAATGCCAGACCGGCACCAATCATCGCCGCACAGATCACCACCAGTTCAGAGGAATATTTCACATAGGGAATATGCAGGTAATTGGCAAAACGCACGTCTCCGGCCAGATAGGCAAATACACCCAGACCTGCCGCAACCAGTACAATTGGCATAATCGCCAGACCATCCAGACCATCGGTGAGGTTTACCGCATTGGATGCACCATTGATCACAAAATAAGTAAAAATAATGAAGCCAATCCCCAGTGGAATAGCCGACAACGGAATCGTCAAATCTTTAAAAAATGGAATCAAAAGATCCAGCATATTCGCGGTATGTACCGGATTGGTCTGCTGCTGTGCAATCACATACAGGGCAATACCGACTCCCAATGCACCGACCGAAGTCCAGAAGAATTTTTTCTTCGCAGGCAGACCGGCATTGTCTTTATAACGGATTTTAATCCAGTCATCCGCCCAACCCACGGCACCGAAAATGACCATCACCGCCAGTACAATCCAGACATAAGGATTGGAAAGATCCGCCCAAAGCAGGGTCGAAATACCGATTGAAAGCAGGATTAGTACCCCACCCATGGTCGGTGTACCCATTTTCTTGGCATGGTTTTCAGGGGCATACGAGCTGACCGCCTGACCATATTTGAGTGCCTGAAGCTTGCGAATCATGATAGGACCCAGCACCAGACCAATGGTCAATGCCGTCAGGACACTGAGCAACGCACGTAAAGTTAAATAACGAACCACCTGAAACGTGCTGTCAAAGCCCGCCAAATGTTCAAAGAGCCATAACAGCATTTAGAGTTTCTCCATCAATGCAGCCATCAATGTTTCCATATGGGTATAACGCGACCCTTTAAACAGAAATGACATCGGCTGAGGTTGATGTGTTTCAATCAAATGAATTAAAAATGGCAATGCCTGCTCCTGATTCAGGAAAGCCTGCATTTTCTTGCCATATTGGGTACTACGTGCACCTTCCTGTGCGGCAGGTGCAAATTCACCCACAGCCACCACAAAGTTAATGCCTTTGACCGAGACCAGATCTCGACCCAGCTTATAATGTTCCATCGCAGCCGATGAACCGAGTTCACCGATATCACCGGTCACCATGACCCGGATACCCTGCTGCTGTGCCAAAACTTCAGCTGCTGCACGCATTGAACCAGGATTGGCATTGTAGGTATCATCAATCAGCAAATACTGTTTGTGTTGAATAAAGTTCAAACGGCCTTTGGCACCCACAGCCTGCTCCAGACCGGTCACAATATCATCCAGACCAATCCCGATTGCCAAAGCAAAGGCAGCCGCTGCTGTGGCATTTTCAACATTATGCTCACCGGCAAAGGGCAGCTGAACTGTTTTCGAAGCTTGTGGTGTATTCAAGGTAAAGGTAGAAGATTGCGCATCAAGCACGACATCGCTGGCATACACCTCACCGCCGGCACCAAAACTTAAGCTTTGTTCAGTTTTGACCGCCTGACGAATGGTTTCAGTAAAATCATCTGCGGCAGGAATAATCGAGGTTTCTGTAATATGCGCATAAATTTCAGATTTGGCAGTACAAATGCCATCACGACCGCCGAATTCACCCAAATGCGCAGTCCCGATATTAATAATCCCGGCCACATGCGGCTGTACCATGTTTGAGGTGTACTCAATTTCGCCCTGATGACTGGCACCCAGCTCCATCACTGCATACTGATGTTCGGGACGTAATTCGAGCAACATCACCGGTACGCCGAGGTCATTATTCAGGTTGCCACGCGTGAT
The DNA here is from genome assembly GCF_013418995.1 of Acinetobacter sp. YH12106. Taxonomy (NCBI): domain Bacteria; kingdom Pseudomonadati; phylum Pseudomonadota; class Gammaproteobacteria; order Moraxellales; family Moraxellaceae; genus Acinetobacter; species Acinetobacter sp. YH12106. The sequence goes on along the minus strand of NZ_VPAV01000004.1, from coordinate 94,377 downwards.
CAGTGTCGGCGCAAGACGAGACAAGATGCTCCCCAGCATTTCCTTGGTGGTGGTCTTGCCACTGCTGCCGGTCAAGGCAATGACTTTGAGCTGAGGATTCTGCTGACGACGGTATGCGCCCAACCGCCCTAGTGCCAAACGGGTATCGTCTACGACAAGCTGGCAGATATCAATATCGAGCGGTCGACTGACGATCGCAATCTGACAGCCGCTTGCTGCTACTTGTGCCACAAAATCATGGGCATCAAAGCGCTCGCCTTGCAGTGCAAGGAAAGCATCCCCTTGTTCAGCATCACGCGAATCGGTCAGAATACGTTTGATGGCGTCTGCCGGTTTTTTATTATTGAGCCAATTGCCTTGAGTCGCTTGTTCAAGCTGTTCTGCTGTCCAAGGTGCAAGTGGCACGGTACTGGTTGTTGAGGTATGCATATCTGAATCCTAATACGCTGGATAAGCTGAATCTGCGCTGTGATGCTGGGCATCAATCGCGGCTTGCACTTCGACCACATCATCAAACCAGTGACGTACACCATCAATTTCCTGATAATTTTCGTGACCTTTGCCTGCAATCACCACGATGTCCCCTACCTGCGCGTGTTTAACGGCAAACTTGATCGCTTCACGACGGTCATGAATTTCATGGTAGCTTTTGCCTAAAAAGTCGATGCCATTTTTCATATCGGCAAAAATTTGTGCAGGATCTTCGGTTCGCGGGTTATCGGAAGTCAAGACCGTAATATCCGAACCTTCTAATGCTGCTTGGGTCATGAGTGGACGCTTGCCGCGGTCACGATCGCCGCCACAGCCAAAGACGGCCCAGAGATTTTGTGAAACATGACGTTTTAAAGTGATGAGAACCTGAGTCAAGGCATCAGGTGTATGCGCATAATCCACTACAAATAGGCGCTCGCCATCACGCAGCACCTGCATCCGGCCTGGTGCACCTTTGAGCTGTGGCACAGTCGCAATCAAGCTGCTTAAATCAAATCCGGCCTGCTCTGCCATGATCAGACTGGCGACCAGATTTTCAATATTAAAATGTCCAAGCAGCGGACTGTTCACAACATATTCAGCAGAAGCCGTTTTCAGCTTAAAGGCCGCACCTGAAATGCTGTATTGAATATCCTGAACCTGATAATCCGCAGCTTGACGGGTTGAATAGGTCAAAATTTCTGGCTGTGACGGATTGTTGCGCGCTGCATCAATCATGATATGAGCATGCGCATCATCCAGGTTGATGACAGCCACTTTTAAACTTTCAAATTTAAATAAAGCAGATTTGGCTTCTGCATAGGCTTGCAGCGTCCCGTGATAATCCAGATGATCGCGACTTAAATTACTATAGCCCGCAATCTCGATATCACAGCCATTCAAGCGACCTTGCTCCAGACCATGCGAACTGGCTTCAATCGAGGCAAATTTAGCACCGGCTTGAGCATAAACATGCAAAGCATTTTGCAATTGCAAAGCATCGAGCGTGGTATGCGACGAGGCTTCCAGATTTGGCAAAATCCCGTTACCTGTCGTCCCCATCACTGCACAAGCTTTGCTTTGTAACATGAATAGTTCCGCAACCAAACGTGAAATCGTGGTTTTACCATTGGTGCCGGTCACTGCAAGAATACCTGCAGCCTGAACAGGTTGGCTGGCTTGTAAGTATTGTTTTTGCCACTGTCCCATAAAATGTCGGACATCAGCAACCACCAGATTGGGTGAGATATCCAATTCGATTTCAGAAATCACCGCTAAGGCACCCTGCTCTAAAGCTTTTTGTGCAAATACTGCCGTTTTTTCTGGTTGTGACAGACTGGTCAAGGCAATAAAAATTTGCCCTGCCTTAACTTTACGGCTATCCAGTTCGAAACCCTGAAAGGCTTGGGTCATCCATTCAGCAGTATCCTGAACGGCGTAGAGATCTTTAAATGTAATAGACATTGATCACCTATTTACTGGACTTTGGGAGATTCTAAAGGTTTGTCCAGAGGGACATTCAGCAGACGCAAGGATTCCTGCATCACGCGTGCAAATACCGGTGCCGATACCGTACCGCCGTAATAGGTGCCTTGCGGATTTTCGACCACCACCACCATGGCAATACGCGGATCACTCACGGGCGCTACGCCAGCAAACAAAGCCCGGTATTCATTGGTAGAATAGCCTTTACGATCGGCACGCAGTTTATGCGCAGTACCGGTTTTCCCTGCCACACGATAACCCGGAATTGTCGCGCGCGTGGCGGTACCGCCAGGCAGAGTTGCTACTTCCAGCATAAGCAAGACCTGATCTGCAATATTGGCATCAATCATTTGCTCACCCTGCGGCTGTTCTTCCAGCTTGTACAGGCTCAGCGGCATTCTCACACCCTTATTGGCCAGCATGGCATAGGCATCCGCCATTTGCAGCACAGTAGCATTCAGGCCATAACCATAGGACATGGTTGCCACTTCTGACACATTCCATTTACTTGGTGGCAAGATCAGACCGGCACTTTCACCCGGGAATCTTACTGCTGAGCGTGAGCCAAAACCCAAGCGTTTATAGAAAGTGGGTAGAGTTTCATACGGCAAAGACAAGGCCAGTTTGGCGACACCCACGTTCGAAGATTTCTGGATAATACCGCCCAGTGTTAACTGACCATAGTTATGCGTATCACGAATGGTGTGATTGCCAATTCGCATACTGCCCGGTGTGGTGTTGACCACAGAATTGGCCGTATATTTACCACTTTCCAGAGCCATTGCCACAGTGAAGGGCTTCATGGTCGAACCCGGTTCGAAGGAATCCACTGCACCACGGTTACGCATGGCATCCTTGTTCAGCAGACCATTTTTATCATTCGGGTTATATGATGGCCAAGATGACAGGGCCAGAATTTCCCCGGTTTTTACATCGACCGCAATCGCAGTCGCAGAACGGGCATTATTGGCCACACCTGCCGCAGTCAGTTCACGGTACATAATATATTGCAGACGCGAGTCGATACTCAGGGTGATATTCTCGCCCGGCTCGACTTCTTTAATCACTTCCGGCTCTTTAACCCGGTTGCCTTTTTTATCCCGGATAATCTGCTGCTCACCATCTTCACCTGCCAGACGGGTATTGAGCTGCATTTCCAGACCTTCAATCCCGGTGCCTTCACTATTGGTCAGACCAATAATCTGTGAATTGGGCTGTGGCTGCGGATAATAACGTTTGTAGTTTTTCTCGGTATACACGCCTTGAAAATTACGCTTCATGATCAGTTCAGCCTGTTGTGGCGGAACTTCTTTTTTCAGGATCAGATAACGAGAACGCGGGCGTTCTTGCATTTTTTTGCGTAGTTCTGCCCGATCCATACCGACTGCATCGGCCAGTTCATCCAGATTCAGGTTTTTATCCGGCAACTGGCGTTTCAGCTTGCGGCTATCTGGCTCTTTTTCTAGTGCCAGTATGGTCTCGTCATAGAGTTTTTTATTGTCAAAATAGTCACGTGGATCAATCACGATTTTCATGATCGGCGTACTGATCGCCAGCGGCACCCCATTACGGTCATAAATTACGCCACGCATGGCCTTGATGGTATTGGTTCTTAAAATATTGGCATTGGCTTTATTTTGCAAAAAATCCTTATTGATAATCTGCACATAGAAGGCACGGCAAATCAGTGTAATAAAACATAGCAACACCACCGCCCACATGATATAGAAACGATTGATATACACATTTGAGGCGTTTTTGTCGGTAACTGATTGTTTTTTACGTACCGCTTGCTTCTTTCTTTTGTCTATCATGTCCGAGCGCTAGCCTTATTTTTTCTCATCTGAAGTTTGTGGTAAAGAAATGACAACACTTTGTGAAACCGGGGGAGAATACATGCGCAGCTGGGTGACAGCACGTGTACCAATCTGCGCAGTTGCACCAAAAGTTTGCTGTTCAATTAACAAACGTCCCCAATCTGCATTCAGGTCATCACGCTCACGCAGATAAGTGCTCAGTTTTCTGGTGTCCTGACGATATTCAAACACCTGAAATACCACAAAGACTGCACTGATGAAGACCATCAGTATCAAGACGAGATAGATGCAGGCTTGTTTAAGCCACAACTTTTCTGTTTTTTTATCAACCACTTCAGTTTTCATGATGTGCCTATTAAGCTAAACGTTCTGCGACCCGGAGCCATGCACTACGTGAACGAGGATTGGCTTTGACTTCTTCGTCACTGGCTTTTATGCGGGATACCTTCTTTAAACGTCGTGTATCTTTTTGCTGCCCCGGCATTCCCCAGCCAAAATCTTCGTCTAATGTAGATTCTTTTTGAATAAATTGTTTGATCAAACGGTCTTCCAGAGAGTGAAAGCTAATTACGGCCAAACGTGCCTCAGGTTTTAAAACCTCAACTGCTTGAGGCAAGAAGATTTCAATATCTTCTAATTCTTTATTAATAGCAATACGAATCGCCTGGAAAGTACGCGTCGCAGCATGCTTATTTTTTTCCCATTTTGGATGCGCGACTTTCACAATTTCCGCAAGTTGAGCCGTGGTCTCAATCTGCCCTGCCGCCTTGATGGCTTTGGCAATCCGGCGACTATAACGCTCTTCACCGTATTTAAAAATGATATTGGCCAGTGCTTCTTCTTCAATTTCAAGCAGCCATTCTGCTGCAGTTGGACCTTGAGAATTGTCCATGCGCATGTCCAGCGGGCCATCTTTCATGAAACTGAAACCACGTTCGGCCTGATCCAGCTGCGGCGAAGACACGCCTAAATCTGCCATCACCCCATCCACGGTCTCAATCCCAAGCTCAGCCAGTGCGTCTTTCAGATCGGCAAAGCTGGCATGAATAATTTTAAAACGTGGATCTTCTTGTTCTAAGATTGCTGCCGTCTCTAGGGCCTGAGGATCTTTATCAAAGCCATATACACGTGCATGTTCATCTAATTTTGATAACAATAAACGGGTATGTCCGCCACGACCAAAAGTACCGTCCACATAAATTCCCGTATTGCGACCCGCCAACAAGGCATCAATCGTTTCGTGAAGTAATACAGAAATATGTGACATAAAAACTCAATCAATAGGGCGAAAAATTTAACTGCACATTATCACCCTGTTTCAGTAAAGCTCCAAACGACTTTTTGTAGATAAATATTACTTTCTATAGAGAAAACCGTTTTTATTTGAGTGTCGTCAATAAATAAGCCTCCGCGAGGGAGGCTTATTTATCTGTAATTCGTCTTCAAATCAGCAGATTAACGTTTTGAGTTATAAATCTGATCAAAAATCGCGCCATTCACAAAATGGGTTTTCTGTGCATTGGCCCAGCCGCCAAACACTTCATCAATGGTAAAAGTTTTGATTTTCGGGAATTGTGCTGAATATTTGGCTAATACTTTCTCATTGCGCGGACGGTAGAAATGTTTGGCTGCCATTTCCTGACCCAATGGAGAATACAGGTAGTTGATATAACCTGTTGCCAACCATTTATTGCCATTTTTATCCACAGTACGATCGACAATGGCCACCGATGGCTCGGTCAAAATCGTAATTGACGGATAAATAATATCGAACTTGTCTTTACCCAAAGTCTTTTGGGTAACCAGTGCTTCATTTTCCCAAGTCAGCAATACATCACCAATGCCACGCTCAGCAAACGTGGTCATCGAAGCACGTGCTGCTGAGTCCATCACTTTGACATTTTTATAGAGTTTGCCGACAAAGTCCTGTGCTTTGGCTTTATTACCCCCCGACTGTTTCTCGGCATAGCCCCAGGCAGACAGGTATACCCAACGTGGCAAACCACCGGTTTTCGGGTTGGGGGTAATAATTTCTACGCCTGGCTTGGTCAGATCACTCCAGTCCTTGATGCCCTTCGGATTGCCCTTGCGCACCATAAACACGATGGTTGAGGTATAAGGTGCAGAATTATGCGGAAACTCTTTTTGCCAGCCGGGTTGAATCTGACCAGATTTCACGATTTCTTCGATGTCATTGGCCAGCGCCAAAGTCACCACATCGCCTTTTAGGCCATCGACCACCGAACGTGCCTGCTTGCCCGAACCACCATGTGACTGTTTAAAGTTCACATCCAGACCGGTCCGGTTTTTCCAGTAAGCACCAAATGATTTATTGAATTCATCATAGAATTCACGGGTTGCATCATAAGACACGTTTAGAAATTGACGATCAGCCGCCTGTGAGACAGTCGCTGTCAAGCCTAGACCTGTAGCCAATAAGGCAACGCTAAATAAGGATTTTAATTGATTTTTCATGAGCGCACGGGAGTTTATCTTGTATAGATATAACTATATGAAATAAAATCATTTATCGCAATTCAACCTACAACATCACAACACGATATAATCAAAGGTTTTTTATTCTTAATCATCTGTTTTTAAAAACAAAATATAGCCAGTCATTTCACTTATTTCGAATATATAGAATTTTATGCATTAAATATAAAAAAAACGGATAACGCTTTATCCATTTTCTTCATTCAATTTAGATTCAAGCTTGTTATCGCTTTTCATTATAAATCTGGTCATAAATCGCCCCATTCACAAAATGGGTTTTTTGCGCTTTTTCCCAGCCACCAAAGACTTTATCAATGGTAAAGGTTTGAATTTTCGAAAATTGGGCGGAATATTTGGCAGCCACTTTAGCATCGCGTGGACGGAAGTAATATATTCGCAGCCAACTCCTGCCCTTTCGGGGAATACAGATAATTCAAATAGCCTTTCGCCAGATTGGCATTGCCATTTTTATTCACATTTTTATCAACGATCGCCACCGATGGCTCGGCCAGAATTGAAATAGAGGGATAGATGATATCGTACTTGTCCTTACCTAGACCTTGCGTTGCCAGCAAGGCTTCATTTTCCCAAGATAATAGTACATCGCCAATACCGCGCTCGGCAAAAGTCGTCAGTGAACCACGGGCACCGGAATCCAACACTTTGACATTTTGATAAAGCTTTTTGACCAGATCTCGGGCTTTGGCATCATTGCCACCGGGCTGTTTCAGCGCATAGCCCCAAGCAGATAGATCCAACGTGGCGCTCCACCAGTTTTCGGGTTAGGCGTAATAATCTCGACACCCGGTTTGGTCAGATCATTCCAGTCCTTGATTTGCTTGGGATTAGCCTTACGCACCAAAAAAACGATTGTCGATGTATACGGTGCTGAATTATTTGAAAACTTTTTTTGCCAGCCTTTCTCGATTAAACCGGCATTGACGATTTCCTCAATGTCATTGGCCAAAGCCAAAGTCACCACATCGGCCTGCAAACCATCGACGACCGAACGTGCCTGCTTGCCTGAACCGCCATGTGACTGTTTAAAATTGATTGTCTGTCCGGTTTCCTGCTTCCAGAACTGGCCAAACTCCTGATTATATTCTTGGTAAAATTCACGGGTCGGATCATAGGAGACATTCAGGAAATCTTTGGCCATTACATTTTGCATGGTGGTTGCAGTAAATATTGTCAAGATTGCGGTTGCTATTATTTTTTTCATGTTATGTGACTCATTATTGAGATAACCACACTGTATAAATAAAAAATAAATATAACAATCATGTGTTTATAATAATATTGATGATCTATTTCTGATTTTGAGATATCTGCTAACAATTAAACCTGGATACATATTCTGCTAAAAAATTAATCTCCTGCTACAATATAAGACAGTTCTTCACGTTCTCTTCACAGTTGTCTGTTAAAAATAGGCCGCCAAAAGAGAGAATTACGATTTTTAGTAATTTTCCATAGATGTTATATTAATTTTTTGTAAAAAATGTGACTTGGTTCTACTTCTTTATAATCAACTGTGATTAAATTGTAGACGGAGTATTAAAAAAACATTTTTAACAGAATAAAACCAACCAGAAGCAAGGAGGAAGTTTGGATATGAAATTTAAATTATTCACAGCTAGCATCCTAAGTCTGATCATGCTGTTTTCGATTCAACTGGGTCATGCCGTCGTTGTGAAGACAGATTTGCAGAAGGCCTCAGTCACTACTGTTGAAAGCAAGACATCGCCGATTGAAAAAGCAATTCAACAACAAAAAAGCGAAAAAACCCTGCATACAGACGATAATCTTAAAGTCTTAACTGCGCTGAAAGTCGCACCTTCACAAAATTTCTTTGCAGCACAAAATTATCGCTTTACCCGCTTCGTACAAAGCATATTTTCTAGCGATAATTCTTAATCAGTTTTAACCAACTCGAATAACACCAAGATTTAAAGCCATATCACTGAATGTTGAATAAAGCATTAAGTGATGTGGCTTTTTCGCTATAATAGAACCAAATTTATATTCTAGATTATATCCGGCTATGACTGTTCGTACTCGTATTGCACCTTCTCCTACAGGTTTTCCTCATGTAGGTACTGCCTATATTGCCTTGTTTAACTTATGTTTTGCTAAACAGCATGGGGGTGAATTCATCCTTCGTATTGAAGATACTGACCAACTGCGCTCAACACCTGAATCTGAAAAAATGATCCTGGATTCATTGCGCTGGCTCGGTCTCAACTGGTCTGAAGGTCCAGATGTGGGTGGCCCACATGCACCGTACCGCCAGTCAGAACGTATGGATATTTATAAAAACTATGCGCTGGAACTGGTTGAAAAAGGTCATGCCTTCTACTGTTTCGCCACTGCCGAAGAACTGGATCAAATGCGTGCTGAACAGCAAGCACGTGGTGAATCTCCACGTTATGACGGTCGAGGCTTAAACCTTTCTCAAGCAGAGGTCGAGCGTCGTTTGGCTGCTGGCGAAGCACATGTGATTCGCATGAAAGTACCGACTGAAGGTATTTGTAAATTTAATGACATGCTGCGTGGTGAAGTCGAGATTCCATGGGCGCAGGTCGACATGCAGATTCTGCTGAAAACTGACGGCTTGCCAACTTATCATTTGGCCAACGTGGTAGATGATCATTTAATGCAAATCACACATGTGATTCGTGGTGAAGAATGGATTCCGTCTGCACCGAAGCATCAGTTGCTGTACCAGTACTTCGGTTGGGAGATGCCGGTGCTGTGTCACATGCCACTGCTACGTAACCCGGACAAATCAAAATTGTCTAAGCGTAAAAACCCAACTTCAATCAACTATTACAAAGATATCGGTGTACTGCCTGAAGCCTTGTTGAACTACTTGGGTCGTATGGGCTGGTCAATGCCAGATGAAAGTGAAAAATTCACTTTGGCAGAAATGATTGAACATTTTGATATCAAACGCGTATCACTCGGTGGTCCAATCTTTGATGTTGAAAAACTCAACTGGCTCAATGGTCAATGGATCAAAGCCCTTTCTCCTGCTGAATTGCTCGATACGCTGCTGGCATGGAAAGCAGACCGTGCCAAATTAGAAGAAATTGCAGCTGCGATTCAACCACGTATCAACTTGCTGTCTGAAGCAGTGAACTGGTCTGCGCATTACTTCAACCACTTCCCGGCCCTGACTCAGGAACAGTTTGTCAGCAAAAAACTGTCTGACGAACAGGTACGTCAAAGCTTGCAGTTTGCCATTTGGCGTTTAGAAAGCCTGTTCACCTGGAACAACGACACGGTCAGCCAAACCTTGATGGATTTGGCAGCACAAATGGAAATTAAACTGCGTGACTTCATGCCGGCCTTTTTTATTGCCATTGCCGGTTCAACTGCGTCTACCCCGGTGATGCAGACTATGGTCACCATTGGCCCTGATTTGACCTTCGCACGTTTACGTCATGCGCTGGAAATTGTCGGTGGCCCAAGCAAAAAAGAGCTGAAAGTCTGGGAAAAACTCAATGAAAGCTTAAAATTGCCGAAAAATGAAGCGGTTGATCAAGCTTAATTAATTTTTTTGTTGACGTGTGAGCGCGATATCCCTAATATAGCGCTCACACAGACTGGGGTCATAGCTCAGTTGGTAGAGCGCTACAATGGCATTGTAGAGGTCAGGAGTTCGATCCTCCTTGACTCCACCAAATCAAGTCTTGCTTTAGCTGTGTAACGCCTCAATTGTCCCTATCGTCTAGAGGCCTAGGACATCGCCCTTTCACGGCGGTAACCGGGGTTCGAATCCCCGTAGGGACGCCATATTCAAGATTACTTTTGAAGTGGTCTTTTAAAAAACCCAAGCATTATGACTTGGGTTTTTTATTGCCTGTATATTTTATGTTGGGCAATATTTCGGTTTCTTCGCATCTTCCGATAAAATAATCAGTAATTTAGAATTTTGGAGTTGTAATGCAATATCGTTGCCCTAAGTGTCAAAGCCCGAAAATCATGCCGGTGGCCCAGCCAGGTCAAGCAGCTCCACGTCCGGTGGTTCCTAAAAGCCTGATGTTTCTGGTGCCCGCCCTGTTCCTATTATTATTGCTGGTGATCATCAGTATCGCGATGTGGATCTTTGGTGATGGTGCAGGTACAACTTTACAGACTGCAACCGTCATCGTCTTTATTCTTTCTTTGATTGCAGGCTTTATATTCTATAAAGATTTGCCTGATTTTAAAATTTCCATGCAGGCCTTCATGCAGACCCAAAAGAAATGGAAATGTCGCGAATGTAATCATGAGTGGGAAATCTAAGTCATTACCCACCACCCTATAAGCACAAAAACCAGCCCGAAGGCTGGTTTTTTATTTTAAAATCAGGGATTAAACACCAATTTTACGGTATTTTTGACGCTTCGCAACCAGATCATCACCATCGCGCTTACGGCGATATTCTTCAAACTCAGCATAGTTACCGGTGAAGAATTCAGGTGTTTCGCCTTCAAATGACAAAATGTGCGTTGCAATACGGTCCAGGAACCAACGGTCATGCGAGATCACCATCACAGTACCCGGGAACACCAGAATGGCATCCTCAAGCGCACGTAAGGTTTCGATATCCAGGTCGTTTGACGGTTCATCGAGCAAGATTACGTTTGCGCCCATTTGCAGGATTTTAGCCAGTTGTAAACGGTTACGCTCACCACCTGACAATTGACCGACACGTTTTTGCTGATCCTGGCCTTTAAAGTTAAAACGACCGATATATGCACGAGATGCAATTTCGTATTCGCCAATCTTCAAGATGTCTAAACCGCCAGAAACTTCTTCCCAAACCGTTTTGTTGTCATCAAGCGTGTCACGAATCTGACCCACATAAGCCACTTTCACCGACTCACCCAGTACCACAGAACCGGTATCCGGTTGTTGTTCACCGGTCATCATGCGGAACAGTGTGGTTTTACCTGCACCGTTCTCACCGACGATACCCACGATCGCAGCAGGCGGTACAACGAATGATAAATCTTTATACAGGGTACGATCACCAAACGATTTGCTGATGCCTTCAACTTCTACAACCTTGTTGCCTAGACGTGGGCCAGGTGGAATGTAGATTTCAGAGGTTTCGTTACGCTGTTGGAATTCACGCGAGTTAAGCTCTTCAAAACGCTCCATACGCGCTTTGTTTTTCTTTTGCTGGCCTTTGGCATTTGAGCGAACCCATTCAAGTTCTTTTTTCAATGCTTTAGCAAAAGATTCTTCTTGCTTGTTCTCTTGCTCTAGACGCGCATTTTTCTGCTCTAACCAAGAAGAGTAGTTACCTTGGTATGGAATGCCCATGCCACGGTCAAGCTCAAGAATCCACTCAGCCACGTTATCCAAGAAATAACGGTCATGCGTAATCGCAACGATGGTACCCGGGAAGTCTTTCAAGAAACGTTCTAACCAGGCAACAGATGATGCATCTAAATGGTTCGTCGGTTCGTCAAGAAGCAACATGTCTGGCTTAGACAAGAGCAAACGGCACAGTGCCACACGGCGGCGTTCACCACCTGAAAGCAGTTTAACATCGGCATCCCAAGCTGGAAGGTTCAGTGCAGCAGCTGCCTGATCCATCTGATTGGCAAGGTTATGTGCATCCCATGCATGGATAATGGCTTCGAGCTTTTCTTGCTCTTTTGCAAGTGCATCAAAGTCAGCATCTTCTGCTGCATATTCTGCAAATACTTCGTCAAGACGTGCCAAAGCATCCAGCGGCTCACGCAGACCATCTTCAACGTTGCCACGCACGTCTTTAGTTTCATCTAAAGGCGGCTCTTGCTCGAGATAACCGATTTTAGTACCTGGTTGTGCACGTGCTTCACCAGAGAAATCTTTATCTACGCCCGCCATAATACGAAGCAAGGTCGATTTACCTGCACCGTTTAGACCAAGCACACCAATTTTTGCGCCCGGGAAAAATGATAAGGAGATATCTTTCAGGATTTCGCGTTTCGGCGGCACCATCTTAGACACTCGGTTCATCGTATAAATATATTGGGCCACGTAGGACTCCTCAACTGAAAAACCAAATGGGGTTAAAACAACCACCCCAGCTCAAAAAAGAGCGAAAAAATAATCGGCTATTATACGCAGAAAGCTGCGAAAACATAAGCCATTGCCATGAACTTCAATGCATTGTTACAAGTTTATTTATGGTGATTTTTCAAACAGCTGATTTAAGTCAAATAAGTGCATCGAATCCCAATTTATATATGATTATTTCATCTATCTATTTCAGTAAAATTGCACTTTTACTTATATATGAAAATGTTACACTCAAGTCATAAACTTAAACACAAGAAGATCAGTCATAATGAGTTATAAAGCAGAAACCCTTGCGATTCATGCAGGTTATAGCCCTGAAGCCACCACCAAAGCAGTTGCAGTGCCAATTTACCAAACTACGTCTTATGCCTTTGACAATACTCAACATGGGGCCGATTTGTTCGATTTAAAGGTACAGGGCAATATCTATACCCGGATCATGAACCCGACCACGGCGGTGTTAGAGCAACGTATTGCCGCACTTGAAGGCGGGATTGGCGCACTTGCTTTAGCGTCTGGTATGGCTGCAATTACCTATGCGATTCAGACCATTGCTGAAGCCGGTGACAATATTGCATCCGTATCTACGCTCTATGGCGGCACCTATAACCTATTCGCACACACCCTGCCGAAGCAAGGTATTGACGTGCGTTTCTTTGATTATGAAAAACCGGAAAGCTTGCGTAGTTTAATTGATGACAAGACCAAACTGGTCTTTGTGGAATCCATTGGTAATCCACTGGGTAATATTATTGATCTGGAAGAGATTGCAAAAATCGCGCATGAGTACGGTGTGCCCGTGATTGTTGACAATACGGTGGCAACGCCAGTACTACAAAAATCTTTTGATTTTGGTGCCGACATTATCGTGCATTCATTGACCAAATATATCGGCGGTCATGGCAATTCGATTGGTGGCATCATTGTCGATAGCGGTAAATTCCCGTGGGGTAAATATCCTGAACGCTTTCCCGCGCTGAATACCCCCGATCCAAGTTATCATGGCGTAAACTATGTCGAAGTTCTCGGTGAAGCGGCTTATATCGCTCGAGCGCGTGTGGTGCCACTACGCAATACTGGGGCCGCGATCAGCCCGCAGAATGTGTTTCTGATCCTGCAAGGTTTGGAAACTTTAAGTCTGCGTATGGAGCGTCATACTGAAAATGCGCTTAAAATTGCGGAATATTTACAGCAGCATCCTAAAGTAAAATGGGTCAATTACGCTGGTCTGAAAGATCATCCACAACATGCCTTGGCACAAAAATATGTGAAAGGTAAACCGTCTGCAATTCTGACCTTTGGCGTAGAGCATGGTCTTGAAGGCGGCACACGTTTTATTGATGCGCTGCAACTGTTTACCCGTCTGGTCAATATCGGCGATGCCAAAAGTCTCGCTTGTCATCCGGCGACCACCACACATCGCCAACTCAATGCCGAGGAGTTAAAATCAGCAGGTGTCAGTGAAGATATGGTGCGACTCTCGATTGGGATTGAACATATTGATGACCTGATCGCGGATCTGGAACAGGCACTAGCGACCGTTTAAAGGCGTGTTTCATCTGACTCAAAACTCCACCCTTTCTGGTGGAGTTTTTTTATTTATATTCTAAAACAGCCACTTGCTTTGCTTTTTATTTTCATGGTAAAAGTTAAATGAAATAGCGAACACAAATAGAGCAATTACTCTAATTTTTATTTTAATTTCAATAGTTTAATTTATAGATTTTCTTGAAGAATTGGTTATCATATCTTGACTCACCTTCGCTCTCATCTTCTGTTAGAGCGCCATAGACCTTTAATAAAAATAATTTGAACGCTGACTTCAAATTAGGGATAACAAACGTGAAAACTAGACTACACAAACAACTGGAAAAACGTGTTGCAGGTAAAACCGTCCTGATCACCGGCGCATCCAGCGGTATTGGGTTAACGACGGCACATCAACTGGCCGATGCAGGTGCGCATGTTTTACTGGTGGCCCGTACTCAAGAAACCCTAGAACAAGTAAAAGCAGACATTGAAGCCAAAGGCGGCAAAGCCTCAATCTTTCCATGCGATTTAAACAATATGGAGGCGATTGATGAGGTCTCCAAACAGATCATTGCCTCAGTCGATCATATTGATATTCTGATCAATAATGCGGGTCGTTCGATTCGTCGCGCCGTGCATGAATCGGTCGACCGCTTCCATGATTTTGAACGAACCATGCAGCTGAACTATTTCGGCGCCGTGCGTCTGGTCATGAATATCCTGCCGCAAATGATGATTCGTCGCGCGGGTCATATCATTAACATCAGTTCGATTGGCGTACTGGCCAATGCCACCCGTTTTTCGGCCTATGTTGCTTCAAAAGCTGCGCTGGATGCTTTTAGTCGCTGCCTGTCTGCAGAAGTACATTCGCATAAAATCGCCATCACCTCGATCTATATGCCTTTGGTACGCACTCCGATGATTGCACCAACCAAAATTTATAAATACGTCCCGACACTTTCTCCGGAACAGGCAGCTGACCTGATTGCCTATGCCATCGTGAAACGTCCGAAGAAAGTTGCGACCGGTTTGGGTCGTCTGGCCTCGATTACTTATTCGATTGCTCCGGATATCAACAATGTTCTGATGTCGATTGGTTATAACCTGTTCCCAAGTTCAAGTGCCTCTGTGGGTCAACCACAAAAATTAAATTTGGTGCAAAAAGCATATGCACGGCTGTTCCCGGGCGAACACTGGTAATTTTTACTGGGATAATTTCCTAAAAATACGAGCCGCCGACCGGGCGGCTTTTTTGATGTCTCAGTTTTAAATCTCTAGGTGAAAGCAAGCTCATCTGGATCACACACGACATAGCCTGTCTTTATCGACACAGATTTTTGCCGCAAATGCTGCGAGATCACGTACACTATCTGCGGATATTTCCTATCCGTATTTTTATATTTTGATTGAAATGATGGAAACCCTTATGAACAACGCGCGATGGCTCGATGAAGTAAAATTTAACGAACAAGGATTAGTCCCTGCCATTGCCCAGCATCATCAAACTGGTCGTGTCTTGATGGTGGCCTGGATGAACCGTGAAGCGCTAGCACTAACGGCTGAGAAAAACCAAGCCGTGTATTTCTCCCGTTCACGCAGCAAGTTATGGCATAAGGGCGAAGAATCAGGACATTTTCAAACCGTACATGAAATCCGTCTGGACTGTGATGCCGATGTAATTGTGCTGCAAATTGAACAGCATGGCGGCATCGCTTGTCATACTGGTCGTGAATCATGTTTCTATCGTAAACTCACGCCAAATGGCTGGGAAATTGTCGATGCACAGCTGAAACACCCGTCTGCAATTTATGGTGAAAAATCCACAAATCCGCATACGCTGGCGATGGAAGCGTCAAGCGCCCAGTCTGAACAGGTCGAAGTCTTGTCCTATCTGGGCCAGATGATGGCAGAACGCAAACAGGCCGATCCGGATTCCTCTTATGTGGCCAAGCTCTATCACAAAGGCCTGAACAAGATTTTAGAAAAAGTCGGTGAAGAAAGCTTTGAAACTGTGCTGGCTGCCAAAGATTTCAACGCTCAGGTCTCTGAAGACAATAAAAATGATCTGATCTATGAAGTTGCTGATCTGTGGTTCCATACCATTGTGATGCTGGGTTATTTCGATATCGAACCGCAACTGGTCTTGAATGAGCTGGCACGTCGTCAGGGCTTATCCGGTCTGGTTGAAAAAGCCAGCCGTCAGCATTAAATGATGAATATGCCTGTGTCTGATCTGCAAAAACCCAAGGCCACTTATGAGCAGGCCACTGCCATCGATAATGCCCGTCTGGGTAATTCCTTTAAAGTGATTGCCTATGCCGGCACAGGTAAAACCACCACACTACAAATGATCAGTGATGCCATGCCTGAACGGCGTGGCATGTATCTGGCTTTCAACAAAGCCATTGCCAGTGAAGCGCAAGCCAAATTTCATCGCGGCGTAGATTGCCGCACTTTTCACTCGCTGGCATTTCGCAGTGTTCCACGTGGAATCACCGACAAGCTGCGTCTGCCCCGTTTAAGCCCAAGCTTTATTGCCAAAGAATACCATCTGGAACCGATGACCATGCGCCGTATGATGGGTGGGCGTTATGAAAAATATGTCTTGATGCCTTCGCGTCTGGCGAGTTTAGTCGCCAATGCGGTTGGCTATTTCTGTTCGACCAGTTCGCAATACCCTGCTCCGCGGCATATTCAGGCACCGAGCTGGTTGCATCCAGATGATATTGAAATTCTGCAAAAGAAACTCTATCCGGCCGTAGAACGGCGCTGGCTAGAATCAATCGATCCCAATCATCAGGCCGGGATTGGCCATGATATTTACCTGAAACTCTGGGCGCTGTCTGAACCGAATATTCCGGCCGATTATGTGCTGTTTGATGAAGCGCAGGATGCCGACCCACTCATGCTCGGAATTTTGCTGAAACAGCGGAATACTCAGGTGATTTATGTCGGTGATGCGCATCAGCAGATTTATGCTTGGCGCGGTGCGGTGAATGCCATGCAGCAACTGCCTTTACCCGAATCACGCCTGACCACATCGTTTCGTTTTGGCCCTGAAATCGCGTTAAATGCCAATGCCATTTTAGGTGCACTGAATGAAACCGTGCCTTTGCTTGGCAATCCGTTGTTAGATTCTAAAGTCGTGAATAAACCGCATACCAAAATGCGTGATGCGATTCTGTGCCGGACCAATGCCCGGGCCATGGAACTGTTACTTGCCGGACTGGTGCGTGGTGATAAAGTCAGCCTGCAAGCCGATCATGTCAAACTGAATCGTTTTGTCGATGCGGCTGCCATGCTCAAACAAGGCAAACGGGTGATTGATGTGCCGGAACTGGCCTGGTTTAATTCTTGGCATGATGTGCATGAATACTGTGAAACCAATGAAGGCAGCGATATCAAACCGCTGGTTAAACTAGTCGATGAACATGGCACCGATCCATTGAAAAAAGCCTTGGCCAAAATCACCCCGATTGGACAGGCGGACTATATTATTTCCACTGCACATAAGGCCAAAGGTCTGGAGTGGGAACGGGTGCATATTGAAGATGACTATCAGTTTAAGCTGAATGAAAAAGATCATAAAATTAGTGATGAAGAGCTACGTTTACTTTACGTGGCCTGTACACGTGCTAAAGTAAGCTTAAATATTCATCACATTTATGACCTGATTCAACAACTGAAGATCAAGATGCCGCAGTCGCTTCGTCAAGCCGTCGGTTAAGGTATGGATGTAAAATCATGGTACAGGTGACCTATGCACATCGAAGCGCTTCAACTGAAACACACCCTGCATTTTCCAGAGATTCAGCTTCAGCTTGATCATTCACAATATCCGCTTACCTTAATTTTGGGCAATCAGGGTACTGGCAAAACCACTTTGTTACGCTGTGCTTATCAGGCGCTGACCTGGTTTGCAGCACGTTATCGCGATAGCCGGGCTGCCGGTCTGGTGATGCAAGATCAGGACATCATGCAACACCGGCTGCAATCCAAAATTGATATCCGGGTTGGCTTTCCCGAAGAGGTTTCAGCGCTTACAGAATCCAGCCAGACTGAAGCTACACAGCAACAGAGCTGTTCCTGGCAAGTCTATAAGACTTTAAATAGTCAAGGACTCGGCTTTAGCAAAGCCGAAACCGCGCAACTGGACAGCATGCTTGGCCTTTATCAGAAAGCCCGATTCAATGATCCTCTGCTCGGCTTGCCGCTGATTGCCTATTATCCTGCCGACCGCTTTGTCAATGACGTCAATCTGATCAGCAAAAACAATCCGGCTATTTTCCATACAGCGCATGCTTACGACATTAGCGCGATTCCGTTTACGACCTTTGCCCGTTTCTTTGAATGGTTGCGTGAAGTCAGTGATATTGAAAATGCGCAAAGCGCCAAGATCATGGATCAGATTTTAGCACGTGCCTTGCAGCAACCTGAAGATATTCGGGGAGATGAACTGGCGCGGCAGATTGAAAAAGCGCAAGCACAGCTCCATACCCCGCATTTAACGGCCTTAAAAAATGCCTTGTCGCAGGTATTGCCTGACATCAGCCAGATTGAGTTAAAATACCAGCCCAAGCTGCAACTGATGCTGACCTATCAGGACAAGAGTTTTACTTTTCAGCAACTTCCCAATAGCATCCGCACCTGGATTGCGCTGGTGGGCGATATTGTACGGCGTCTTTGTCTGCTCAATCCGAACAGTTTATTTCCATGTCAGGAAGGTACAGGAGTGTTGTTGATTGATGCCATTGATCATCAGCTGGATCAGGATCTGGCAGCAGAGATTCTGCCGCGTCTGCATCAGGCATTTCCTAACTTGCAAATTATTGCCACCGGCAACCGACCTGAGTTACTGGAACAGGCACAGGCCTTTCAGTGCTTAAGACTCGAAAATAAACAGTTGCATCCAATTCATCTTGAAAGCATGAAAACCCAGTTTGATCAGATCTATGCCGAAATGGGTCTACATACTGATCCAGACGCAATTCCTGCCGAAGAAGCGCTAATAGAAGCCGTCACCGAACCGGCTACGCCGCTTGCTGTATTACAGCGGATTCAGCAACAGTTGAGTCCTGAACAGCAGCAGGAATTGTTACGTTTACTTGCTCAGGATCAGCCGACGCTACCGCAATCGCTCTAAGTAACGTTGAAAAACAGTAATGAGCGTTTCAATGAATATCGAGATTTATTCAGACCATTTTAGTGCTGTCTTTTTGCAATTGTAAAACTGCATTTAGTCATATTTACAATCAATGCTTGCAATTTAATCTTAATTTTCGGTCACTTCTGGATGATCTGTTTAAGCATCCACCCCACGCCAAAAGCCTGCTCGCGTATAATTTATAAGTTCGACATAAAAACGTTGATGTTGTTGTTATCCTGTAATATGATCGGTTTTATTTGCGAATTTCATTGTAAAATCGGAATTTGCTATCGTTTATAAGTTGCGCAATACAACTGTTTTTATATTCTTTTTGAATATTCTTTTGGCTTTCAAGATTGAGAAGTTTGGGTTGCTCCTTGTAATCCTGTAGTCCTTGAAAGATGAAGATTCACCCTAGGTTGGTCACAACCTAAATCACGACAATGGATACGAGTGTGCTGCCGATTATTATATTGTTACCGTTAGTATTAGGCACAACCCTTGTCTCGTGGCTGAAGCAATTTTCGCGCGGGGTAACGGCTTTAGGGGCAATTGGTGTCAGCCTCAGCAGTTTCTTATTATTATTGAGTCAGGCGCCTGCCATCTTTGATGGTGTCGTGATCATTCAGACCTGGTCCTGGCTGCCCCAGCTCGGGATCGATTTCAGTTTCCGTCTGGATTCTCTGGCCCTGCTGTTTGCCTTGCTGATCAGTGGCATAGGCACCCTGATCTATATTTATGCCTATTATTATCTCAATCCTAAAAATTCGCTGAGCAAACTTTATTTCTTGCTGATGCTGTTTATGGCAGCCATGCTCGGAATTTCATTGTCGAATAACTTGCTGATCCTGCTGGTTTTCTGGGAACTTACCAGTATTTCATCATTTTTACTGGTGGGCTATTGGAGCAATTACGAAGCCGCACAGCGCGGCTCACGTATGGCCTTGACCATTACCGGCATGGGTGGCTTGGCCATGCTTGGTGGCTTCATCCTGCTGGGTCAAATTACCGGCACTTATCAGATTGATCAAATCCTGACGATGACTGAACAGATCCAGTCACATGCGCTATTTGTTCCCACTTTGTTGCTGATTTTACTCGGTGCCTTTACCAAAAGTGCGCAGTTCCCCTTCCATTTCTGGTTACCCAATGCCATGGCAGCACCGACACCGGTCTCTGCCTATTTACACTCGGCCACCATGGTCAAAGCCGGCCTGTTTCTGGTCGCACGTTTACTCCCGATTTTTGCTGGCGCGGCACTGTTTCATAATATTGTGACCTTTGTCGGTCTGTTTACCCTGTGCATGGCCGCCTTTTTTGCCATTTTTAAGGAAGATCTGAAAGGCCTGTTGGCCTATTCAACCATCAGTCATCTGGGTCTGATCATGTGTCTGCTCGGGATTGGTTCTCCACTGGCAGTCGCAGCAGCAATTTTCCATATTATTAACCATGCCACCTTTAAAGCGGCCCTGTTTATGATTGCCGGTATTATCGATCATGAATCTGGCACCCGTGATTTACGTAAGCTTTCAGGTCTATGGCAACTGCTGCCCTTTACTGCAACGCTGACCATGATCACTGCGGCCTCTATGGCCGGTGTTCCATTGACCAATGGTTTCCTCTCCAAAGAGATGTTCTTTACTGAGCTGGTGGCCAATTTAAGCGGGCCAGTGCTGGTCGGTTCAGCCATTGTGGCGACATTGGCCGGAATTTTTGCAGTCACTTATTCGATTCGTCTGGTGCATGGGGTATTTTTCGACGGCCCACTGGGCAAGCAAGTCCCGAATAAAAATGCGCATGAGCCACCATTTGGCATGCGCGCACCCGCCACTTTACTGGCATTTCTATGTATTTTAGTGGGTCTATTGCCCGCACTTTTGGTCGAAAAAATCGTGAATAGTACCACGCAGGCAACGACTCAAAATTTTGCTTTTGAAGGTACGCATCTGGCCCTCTGGCATGGGTTTAATCTGCCATTATTAATGAGTGTGATTGCTTTGGCCGGTGGTGCAGTGTTTTACTTTTCTCTGGCCAAAGGTGGTGCCTTACGTGAAATTGATCTGGATCCAAAACTGGGCCGCTTACAGGGTCGGATCCTGTTTGACCTGTTCCTGAAAAATCTGCTGTTAAATTCACGTCGTTTCCGCCGTGCCACTGAAACTGGCAAATTACAAAGCTATTTATTGTGGATTGTGATCTTTACCATCGGCCTGGTTGGTTTCCCATTGTTATCCAATGGTATCGGTAGCGGTACGCGTGAGCTGACCCATGCCCCTGCCCTGGCCATTGTCTTGTGGATGTTGCTGTTCTCTGCCTGCTGGATGCTGCTATGGTTCCATCATGAACGGATTAAAGCGGTACTGATCAGTGGTGCAGTAGGTCTGGTGGTGACCATGGTCTTTATTGGCTTCTCGGCACCTGACCTGGCATTGACCCAAATTACGGTCGATGTAGTAACCACCGTCTTGTTATTAATGAGTTTATCTCTGCTACCGCAGCTAACCCCTTATGAATCCAGTCCAACCCGGCGCTGGCGTGATGCGATCATTGCGCTGGGCGGCGGTCTCGGTATTGCCACCATCGCCTGGCTGATCATGACCCGTGATCATAATTCTATTTCATGGTTCTTCCTGCAGCAGTCAATTCCACTCGGCGGCGGAACCAATGTGGTCAATGTGATTCTGGTCGACTTCCGTGGTTTCGATACCTTCGGCGAAATTACTGTACTCGGGATTGCCGCGATTGGTGTGCTTAGCCTGATGGATGGCATGCGTGCGCATGGCACCACCATGACCCAAGGTTTGACCTATCGATTTAATCCCTCCCCCTTGATGTTACGTATCACGGCATCATGGATTTTACCTGTAGCTCTGGTAGTCAGCCTGTATATCTTTATGCGTGGCCATAACCTGCCGGGCGGTGGATTCATTGCAGGATTAGTCACCTCACTAGCCTTAATTATTCAATATATTGCAGTGGGACAGGATAAAACTGAACAGTTGCTGGGTGCCAAATCTGGTCGTTTGTATGAAATCTGGATTGGCGTGGGTTTAACTATTGCCGGTTTGACCGGGGTTGCGGCCTGGTTCTGGTCACGCCCATTCCTGACCAGCGCGCATATCTATGTCTCGCCACCCGTGATTGGAGAAATGCATCTGGCTTCGGCGGCGCTGTTTGATGTCGGTGTCTATGTCACTGTAGTCGGTGCGACCATGCTGATGATTTCTGTGCTGGGCGATTCACGTCACTCCAGTATGACTGGCCCAGTACCAAGAGGATAATAGAATGATGAGTTTAGAGTTTTTATTAGCCTCCGCCATTGGTCTACTCGCCGCCACCGGAATCTATCTGATTCTGCGTGCGCGTACTTTTCCGGTGGTGCTGGGCTTGGCCATGATTGGTTATGCGGTCAACCTGTTTTTATTTGCCATGGGGCGGATCCAGATGAATTCGCCTGCAGTATTGACCGAGGCCTCCAGAGTCACCGATCCCCTTCCGCAGGCACTGGTGCTGACCGCCATCGTGATTGGCTTTGCCACCACTGCCTTTATTGTTCAGCTGGCACTGCGTAGCCGTTATGAATCAGGAACAGACCACGTTGATTCAAAAGAAGAAACACCTCAGATTGACCCACGTGAGGATGAGCCTTAATGACTGATCTTCTTCACTTCTGGTCTCAACATACGCCAATTTTCAGTATTCTTTTACCGGCCCTTACCGCTTTTAGTCTGGTACTTTTAGGCAATCCGGGTTCTGGCTCCCTGACCACAGACTGGCGTCAGCCTTGGCGTCGTGGTATCAGCCATATCTCGGGTATCTTGGGTCTGATCATTGCGGTCAGTTATTTAATTGACAGCAGTCAGGGTCAAGTCAGTGTATATACACTGGGCGAATGGGCGGCACCTTTTGGGATCGTGCTGGTGCTGGACCAACTCTCTGCCATGATGCTGGTGTTGACCTATGCCCTGGCAGTACCGGTGGTCTGGTATGCCAGTAAAGAATGGGATACCCGTGGCCGTTATTTCCATACCATGGTGCATTTCCTGCTGATGGGCCTGACCGGCGCCTTCCTGACCGGTGACTTATTCAACCTGTTCGTATTCTTTGAAATCTTGTTGATGGCATCCTATGTGCTGCTATTACATGGACAGGGCAAGGCGCGTTTCCAGCTGGGAATTCATTACGTCACCATTAACCTGCTGGCTTCTGCGCTGTTCCTGATTGGACTCGGCATGATTTATGGCAGTGTCGGCAGTCTGAACATGGCCGATGTGGCGCGCTTAATGCCTACCTTGGCAGCAGATCAGCATAAACTGGCCGTTGCCGGTGGACTCATGCTATTCGTGGTCTTCGGGATTAAGGCGGCAATGCTGCCGGTGGGCTTCTGGTTACCCAAAACCTATGCCGTAGCCACCACCCCTGTTGCCGCACTCTTTACCATCATGACCAAAGTCGGGATCTATGCGATTTTGCGAATCAATGGAACTGTTTTTGATGATGAGTATAGCCATCAGATTCTAATGAACTGTCTACTGGTGATTGGTCTGATTACTTCAGTTTATGGTGTCATTTGTGCGATTGGTACAGAACGCCTGCGCCGTTTTGTCGGCTTTATGGTGCTGTCTTCAGTCGGCACGATTCTGGTGGCGATTGGCATGAATACGACTGCAGCCTGGGCCGGCGCCCTGTACTATATGGTACACAGTACCCTGATTGCTGCAGCATTTTATATCCTGTCTGGCTGGATTACCTCACAGCGCGGTGAGTTCAAAGATCATTTTAAAATCGCACCGCTGATGAAACAGAACAAGCTGGTTTCGATTATCTATTTCATCATTGCCTTGATGATGGCCGGTCTGCCACCGTTCAGCGGCTTCTTTGGCAAAGTCTTTATTTTGCAGGCTTCTGCCAATTCAGAGCATCAGATGATCATTATCCTGACCATTCTGCTGGTGAGTTTCCTCAGTATTCTGGCTTTTACTCGAGTCGGCTTTATGCTGTTCTGGCGCTCGACCAAACCTGAAGATGATTTGAATTCTGACGATTTCCACAAATATGAAGCTTTACCCAGTAAGGCACCTGCACGTAATGATCACACGATCTATTTGCTACTTGCCGGCTTAACAGCTTATGTTGTATTTGCTGGACCGATCTATCAATATAACTATCAGACGGCAGAACAGATTAAAAACAATCCGGTCTATGAAGCTGCCCTGTTAAAACGTGATGCAGAAGGTCAATTTATTAGTGTGCAACCCTTTGATCCAAGTTATTTGCCAGAAACCAAATATGGTGGCGAGGTGGTGGATCCAAATGCACATCTGATTCCTTATATGATTTCAGAAGCCACTTTGGAAGGTGAAAATATTTCTGAATTCAAACAACGTCAGATTGACCAGCAGCATATTGAACAAACCCAACATGATGATAATCAACTTAAACCGGCGGAGGGACCTTAATGGCTGAATCATTCCTGCAACGTTGGTTCCCGCACCCGTTGGTTTCTGTAATCGTGGGGCTCAGCTGGACTTTACTGTCACATAGCACAGAAGCCGGAACCTTGCTGGTGGCCCTGCTTCTTGCGATTGTCATTCCCAAAATGGTCGCGCCGTTTATTGACTATACCCCGAATATCCAGTGGCGGCCTGCGCTGCGTCTGTTCTTTGTCGTGGTCTGGGACATTGTGGTGGCCAATCTTAAAGTTGCAAAACTGGTCTTGGGTCCGACCAAAAACCTACATCCCAAATGGTTCCGTGTGCCTCTGGAAACCGAGCATGAAGAAGTCAACACCTTACTGGCCATGATTATTACCACTACACCGGGCACAGTCACTGCCGGTATTGATCAGGATCGTGGTGATATTCTGGTGCATGCTTTAAGCACGGATGATGAAGCAGCTGAAATCGAGCTGATCAAACAACGTTATGAACAGCCCTTGCTTAAAATTTTCAGCGCACAGACAGGAGAAAAAATATGACGATTCTGCCTTATGCATTAATGATTTGCCTGGGTGCAGTCACTGTCTCGATGTTACTCTGCCTGATCCGACTCATTACCGGCCCTTCTATCGTTGACCGCCTCCTGGCACTCGATACCCTGTTCCTGAATGCCACCTGTCTGATTGTCATTTTGGGAATTTACTGGAGCAGCACTTTTCTGTTTGAAGAGGCTTTACTGGTGGCGATGCTCGGCTTTGTCTCTACAGCAGCCTTGGCGCGTTATTTCACCACTGGCCATGTCATCGACTAGGAGTTTTTAAATGCCGTTAATTTTAGAAATACTAGTTTCGATTTTTTTATTGATTGGTGCTTTCTTCATGCTGGTCGGTGGGATCGGGATGGTGCGCCTGCCCGATCTGTTTATGCGGCTGCATGCACCGACCAAATCCAGTACCTTGGGCTTGGGCAGTTTTCTGATTGCCGCGATTATTTTTTCTGCCATGTACGGCCGTTTCGGTTTTGCTGAAGTGCTGATTACCCTGTTTGCTTTTATCACTGCACCCGTATCGGCCAATCTGATGGCGCAGGCAGCATTGCATTTACGTTTACGCTCGCTAAGTGGTGAGGCTCCAGAAACACTGGAGCGTCCCCTGCCTTGGCAACGTTCACGTCGCCGTGCTTTTTATGAGAAAAAAATGAATCATAAAAATGATGATCTCACTTGATTTGGACTATTTTTAGATAGGTCGATTCACTTCTAATGTTTAAAGTTTCAATAAAGCCAGCTATAAAAAAGCCACCCGAAGGTGGCTTTTTTATTGTCCTAAGACTTATTCATCATCTTTTTTTGCTTCAGCTTCAGGTAAATCCTTCACAGCTTCAGCAATTAGACCAAACATATAGTTACCATAGGCATTGGTCTTGTCGTAATGGAAACGTAGACGAGGTGTAATACGGGTTTTGATACGACGGCTCAGTTCGTGACGCAGGAAACCAGAGGCTTTGTTTAACACCTCTAAAGTTTCTTTATTCGCCGCTTCACTTTGTTCATCGCCCAGCTCACGTCCCATAACAGTGACATAAACTTCCGCATATCCCAAGTCCGGGCTCACCTTCACGGCAGAGATGGTCACCAGACCACCTAAGCGTGGATCTTTCAGCTCTTGACGGATCAGTTCGGACAACTCACGTTGTACTGTATCCGCCATACGCTTTAGACGTTGACTACCCGCCATTAAAGACTCCGTTTAATGAGTTTAACATCGTACACTTCGATCTTATCGAGTGCTTTGATGTCTTTGTAACCTTTCACGGCAAGACCACATTCCATGCCGGCACGAACTTCTTCAACCACTTCTTTATAGCGACGAAGAGACTCAAGTTCACCTTGGAACACCACCACGTCATCACGGAGTACGCGAATCGGTTTGTTACGATGCAATACACCTTCAAGTACCATACAGCCTGCAGCAGCACCGAATTTACTTGAGTGGAAGACTTCACGTACTTGCGCCACACCTAGAATTGTTTCACGATGTTCTGGCTCAAGCTTACCGCTCATTGCCGCTTTCACATCGTCAATCAATTGATAGATGATTGAGTAGTAACGAATATCAATGCTGTCTGCATCAGCTTTTTGGCGCGCTGCGGTATCCGCACGTACGTTAAAGCCAAGAAGAACTGCTTCTGAAGATTCAGCCAGTGTTACGTCTGACTCAGTGATTGCACCGACACCAGAACCAATAATACGTACTTTCACTTCGTCAGTTGCAAGTTCAGCAAGTGCCACATGAAGTGCTTCTAATGTACCGCGTACATCAGTTTTCAGCACCACGTTCACGATAGGTACATCTTTCTTGCCCATAGACGCCATGATGTTTTCAAGACGCATTGCAGATTGACGCTCAAGACGTTTTTGACGTTCACGATCCATACGCGCATCGGCAACTTCACGTGCTTTCTTCTCGTCGCTCACCACAAGAACTTCGTCACCAGCCATTGGCGCTTCTGGAAGACCCAGAATTTCCACTGGAATCGAAGGACCTGCAGATTTAATACGCTGACCATTTTCATCCGTCATCGCACGAACGCGACCATAAGATGAACCGGCAAGAACCAGGTCACCTACTTTCAATGTACCGTTTTGAACCAGAATAGACGTTACCGCACCACGGCTGTTGTCTACACGTGCTTCAATCACCACACCTTGTGCAGCACCTT
Organism: Acinetobacter sp. YH12106; assembly: GCF_013418995.1. Lineage (NCBI taxonomy): Bacteria > Pseudomonadati > Pseudomonadota > Gammaproteobacteria > Moraxellales > Moraxellaceae > Acinetobacter > Acinetobacter sp. YH12106. The sequence goes on along the minus strand of NZ_VPAV01000004.1, from coordinate 67,210 downwards.
CTTCCGATGCTTTCAATTCAAGCAATTCAGCCTGGATCGAAATCAGGTCTAGAAGTTCATCGATACCTTGACCAGAATGCGCCGAAACCATGGCAACCGGTACATCACCGCCCCATTGTTCAGGTACGATCTGTTTGGTGGTCAATTCGTTCAATACGCGATCTGGATCAGCAGATTCTTTATCCATCTTGTTGATTGCAACAATGATTGGTGTACCTGCAGCACGTGCATGGTCGATTGCTTCTGCAGTTTGTGGCATAACACCATCATCTGCTGCAACAACCAGTACCACGATATCCGTTGCTTTGGCACCACGTGAACGCATTGCAGTAAACGCTGCGTGTCCCGGAGTATCAAGGAAGGTAATAATACCTTTGTCGGTTGTAACGTGGTAAGCACCAATATGCTGGGTAATACCGCCTGCTTCGCCTTGCGCCACTTTGGCACGGCGGATACGGTCAAGAAGCGATGTTTTACCATGGTCAACATGGCCCATGATGGTAACCACTGGTGCGCGCGTTGTTTGTGCACCACGTGCTTCTTCAGCCGCTTCAAGCAGGTTATCTTCAGCTTGCGTATCAGAAACCAATACCGGGTTATGACCCATTTCTTCTACGATTAATGCTGCAATTTCCTGATCAATGGCTTGGTTCTGAGTAACCAGCTCACCCATTTTCATGAGAGATTTAATAACTTCACGAACCTTGATCGCCATTTTCGCAGCCAAATCAGCCACAACAATGGTTTCACCAATTTCAACATCGTAAACCTGTTTCTTCACAGGTTTTTCGAAGCCGTGCTTGTTGCCCTGGCTGGTTTTCAAACCGCGTTTAGGCTGTTTGCTGAAGCTCTGCTCTTCCTGACCACGACGTCCACCTTTTTTCGGTGCACGTGCAGCTGGGGTATTGGTACCACGTTTAATCTCGCGGTCTTCTTTGGCAAATGAGTCTTCATATGCCTGACCCACCAGACCGGCAGCAAGCGGAGAATCGTCTACGACACGAATCGTTGCTGTTGTATCTTCAGCGGTGTACTTAGACGCCATCTGACGCATTTGTTCAAGCGTACGTTGCTGCGCTTCTTCAGCCGCTTTACGACGTGCTGCTTCTTCAGTCGCTTTTAATTGCGCTGCCTGAGCTTCACGTGCTTTTTTCTGTTCAGCCGTTTCAGTTTGTTTAACAACCTGTTTTACAATCGGCTTGTTGGTCGATTTGCGTTTTACCACGACTGCCGCTTTAGAAACTTCTTGCTTGTCGCTGGTTTGTTTTGCAGCAGCACGCATCGCTTCTAGAGCTTTACTCGCGTTATTTACGCCAGTTTTCGGAGCTTCAGCAGAAGAAGCAGCTTGTGCTGTATTCTGCTCAGGCGCAGCTTTGGCCTGTTGTTCAGCCTTGGCTTTCGCCAATGCTTCTGCTTTGATCTGTTCTGGATCAGGCTTAACAAATGTATGCTTCTTGCGAACTTCTACATTAATCGTTTTCGCCTTACCTGAAGTACTCGCAACTTTTGCAGTACTGGTTGTTTTACGTTTCAACGTGATTTGCCCTGCTTGGCTTTCTGAACCTTGTGATTTCTTCACATGGCTCATCAAGCTATCTTGTTGTTCGGTGGTAATAATATCGTCAGCTTTACGCTGTGGTAAACCTGCCTCACGAACCTGCTCTAGGAGCTTCTCAACTGGACGACCCACGCTGAGGGCTAACTCTTTAATCGACTTGTCCGTCATATACTACCTCCTAGTTAAACCATGATTCGCGCGCTTTCATAATGAGTTGACCGGCTTTCTCAGCACCCAAACCTTCAATATCTTCGATATCGTCGGTCGCCTGATCTGCCAAATCGTCAACTGTTACCACACCACGAGCTGCTAGAGCTTGCGCGATCTCTGCTGTCATGCCTTCCATTGCAACAAGTTCTTCACTTGGCGCTTGTATATTCTCTTGCTGTTGTAATGCATCAGCAAGTGCAATTTCTTTCGCACGGCTTTGCAATAATTCAACCAGTTCAGCATCAAGTTCGATTTCATCAAACGTTTCTGCAGGGACATAAGCAATTTCTTCAAGCGAGGTGAAGCCCATTTCTACCAGTGCCATCGCCAAATCTTCCGCGATATCCAGACGTGTTACAAACATGTCCAGATACTGTTGCGCTTCGTTTTGTTGACGGGCGTAGTATTCCTCTTCCAGCATCATGTCCAGCTTGTAGCCAGTCAATTCTGATGCCAGACGAACGTTCTGACCTTGTGAACCAATCGCACGAGCCAATTGATCACTCGTTGCAAAGATGATGTCTGCAGTACGGGCATCTTCATCGATGACAATACTCGATACATCTGCTGGTTCCAGTGCGCTGGCGATGTACTGGGCAGGGTCGTCAGACCATACCACGACATCGATACGCTCACCGTTCAATTCTTGTTGAACAGCCTGGATACGTGTACCACGCATACCAATACATGCACCAACCGGATCAATACGGTGATCATTTGTTTTTACTGCAATTTTAGCACGCACGCCTGGTTGACGAGCTGCTGCTTTAATTTCAATAATTTCTTCAGAAATCTCAGGGATCTCTTTCTTCATCAATGCGATCAGCATATCCGGCTTGGCACGTGACAACTGGAGTTGCGCACCACGACCTTCACGGTTCACATTGAACAGAATCGCATTCATACGTTGCTTCGGACGAAGAATTTCTTTCGGAATCATTTCTTCACGTGCAAGGTATGCTTCAGCATTATCACCCAAGTCAATGATAAAACCATCTTTGGTTTGTTTCTTCACTTCACCATAGATCAGCTCGCCGACTTTAGATTCGTAAGCATCGGCCACAAGTGCGCGTTCTGCTTCACGGATCTTCTGTACAATCACTTGCTTGGCAATTTGTGCTGCAATACGACCGAAATCAATCGATTCTACTTCGAGTTCACGAATATCACCAATTGACCATTGTGCAGGATCAAGATCAGAAATCGCATCCTGACACGCTGGCATTTCATGATCTTCGTCAGCGACTACTTCCCACTGACGAAAAGTACGGTAGTCACCTGTTTTGCGATCAATTTCCACACGTAAACGTGCTTCTTCAGAGCGAGTTCCTTCGTAGAATTTTTTCTTGGTCGCCGCAACTAAAGCTTGCTCAAGCGCTTCGAAAATTGCTTCACGAGGTACACCCTTTTCGTTACTAACCGTTTCAACGACGGTCAGAATTTCACGTGCCATACGTCACCTATTCGTTAAATTTTTATTTATTCAATTAATCTTGGAAGACCAAATTTGCTTTATCGATATTGTGACTGTCGATCTCCAATACCTGTTGCTTTTCTACTTCAACTTGAATCATTTCATTGTCTAGGTCGACTGCAACCAGTTTGGCCTGGAATTTACGACGGTTATCTACTGCACTAATCAGACGTAATGCTACGCTATGACCAATATAGCCTGACATCTGTTCGAGCTGGAAGAATGGACGATCCCAGCCTGGAGAAGACACTTCAAGTGAATATTCACCCGAGATCGGATCATGAACATCCAGCATGGCGCCGACTTGCTGCGTTACACGCACACAATCCTGAACACCAATACCACGCCCCTGTTCCTCTTCACCGTCTTCATTAACGGCCGGTTCAGCGCTTGCATCGACCGGTTTGTCGATGTAGATACGTAATAACGAACGTTTACCCTGTGGCAGGAACTCAATCCCCCAAAGGTTTACATTACAGGCTTCAACTGCCGGTGCAATCAAGTCCTGAAGTGCTTGAGTTTTATTTGATAGCTTCATTTACTCTCGTCATCTGGTGCGATTTTATGATCTATTTGACCACTACAAACCAATACAAACTATAGTAGTAGTGAAACATGGAGACGTGACCAAATAATGTCGACACTACACGATAGCCAATAAAAAAGGGCGTAAATCGCCCCAATTAAGCACAATAGCGATTTTTTTTCAAATCCCACTGTGCAAAAAGGCCCACCTTGTTGTGAGCCTCTTTTTAGAAACTTGGTAGCGGGAGCTGGATTTGAACCAACGACCTTCGGGTTATGAGCCCGACGAGCTACCAGACTGCTCCATCCCGCATCAACGTGCAAAAATTATATACAAAAGATGAGAGCTTTTCAATCAAAACTGCATCATTCTGCATATTTGTCATTTGTGACTGAAAAAATGGTAGTGGGTGCTGGATGTAAACCAACAACCTTCGCCAGTTTATAGAGAGTTGAGCCCGACAAGCAATCAACTAAATCTATAAATAACGTTTACCAAACCATTTAAATGGTAGCGGGAGCTGGATTTGAACCAACGACCTTCGCTAGCTTATAGAGAGTTGAGCCCGACAAGCAATCAACTAAATCTATAAATAACGTTTACCAAACTATTTAAATGGTAGCGGGAGCTGGATTTGAACCAACGACCTTCGGGTTATGAGCCCGACGAGCTACCAGACTGCTCCATCCCGCATCAGCGTACAAATAACATTCAGCTTAAAAAAACTTAAACTGCTTTTAAAGTTTGCATCTTTAAAAGATTGGTAGCGGGAGCTGGATTTGAACCAACGACCTTCGGGTTATGAGCCCGACGAGCTACCAGACTGCTCCATCCCGCAACAACATGCAAATTATATTTCTCAGCTTAATAACTTATTAAACTGCCTCTTAAAAGTTTGCGTCTTTAAAAAGGATTGATTGGTAGCGGGAGCTGGATTTGAACCAACGACCTTCGGGTTATGAGCCCGACGAGCTACCAGACTGCTCCATCCCGCATCAACAGAAGTTTTTTCAGCTGCATACACCAACTTAAATTTCTGGATTATAAGTTGGTGCGGAAGGGGGGACTTGAACCCCCACGCCCGAAAGCACTACCACCTCAAGGTAGCGTGTCTACCAATTCCACCACCACCGCAGCTGTGACGCATTCTAGTCGCATCACTGGAAAAAAGAAAGGACTAATTAAAACTATTCGGTCGTTTCTGGTGCAGTTGGTGAAGTTTCATTCGATTGCACAGGCATGGTCGGCGCAGATTGAACCGTTCCCAAACTATAGGCATTTGTGCTGTCTTTCTTGGCCAAAACAGCCAGAGTCAAACTGGTCACAAAAAATAGCGCCGTTAAAATAGCAGTCAAACGGGTCATAAAATTGCCGGAACCCGATGCCCCGAATACTGTCGCCGCACCACCGCCACCGAAAGAGGCACCAGCATCTGCACCTTTACCATGCTGAACCAAAATCAAGACAATCATCAAAACAGCTAAGATAATATGTACTACCAGCACAAAAGTTTGCATGCTGAACTCCTAATTATTGTGTATTTGCAAATGCGTGAGCAATTTTATGGAACGACTCAGCATTGAGTGATGCACCACCGACCAGTGCTCCATTGATATCCGGGCAGGCTGCTAACTCTACTGCATTTTCCGGCTTGACACTACCACCATATAAAATCGCCATGGTTGCACCATAGCCGGTGATCTGGCTCAAACCTTGACGGATTTGTGCATGCATGGCTTGTGCATCTTCAGGAGAGGCGGTTTTACCGGTACCAATTGCCCAGATCGGCTCATAAGCAATCACGATATTTTTCCATTGCTCAGCGTCCACTACCGCTGCAATATCACAAATCTGTTGCAATACGACCGCTTCAGCCTGCCCTGCTTCACGTTGTTCCAGGCTTTCACCCACGCAGTAAATCACCGTTAAACCGGCAGTTAATGCATGCTTGATTTTGGCATTCAGAACTTCTGCGTTTTCTGCGAAAACTTCACGACGCTCAGAATGACCAATCAGTACATAATGAATCTGGCTGTCTTGCAATAATTCAGCGCTCACTTCACCGGTATAAGCACCCGTTCCTGAAATGCGTGAAACATCTTGTGCTACAGTGTAAACAGGACGAGTCGCAGATGACAGTTCCGCCTGAATCTGGGTCAGGGCAAGAGCAATCGGGGCTACACCGATATGACATTTATCTGCGGCGATTGGTGCAGTTTCCAGTAAATTTTTAATACCGTGCACCAGTGTTAATGCATCTGCCTGCAGCGGATTCATTTTCCAGTTACCTATTACCCAAGGGGTAATCGTCGAAACTGACATAATTAACCTATTTTATTTACATATTTCGAATTGGGCACATTCTACACGGAATTGGAAAATTTAAAGAATAGTTTTCTTATCACTTATTCTAGGTTTAGACTATTCAAAATGGTTGTTTTTTGTTATCACTTAAAAAAATGGGAACTTCTTCTAACCAGTTCAAAGTTTTACTGGATATGAGGAAGGTAGCAGCACTCTTAGCTATGGTATTTTTACGTAACAAACGTATAATTTTAATATAGCAATTAAAAAAATTTGATTTATAGGCATTTATAGCATGACAGCATTACAGGGGTCGCCAAGATTTACCGGATTTATTCGTCGTTTGGTCGAGGAAGGCGTCATCTCGGCTGAAGATATGCGCAGTGCTTTAGCACATGCCAAGCAAGAAAAAATAGATATTGTGGCGGAGCTGATTAACCAGCAACAGCTCTCCCCAACCGTTATTGCTGAAACGATTTCAGTCGAATTTGGTGAGCCGCTGTTTGATATCAGTGCCTATGATCCTGCGCAAATTTTGCGGGATATCATTGATGAGAAGCTGATTACCAAGCATCGCATCCTGCCAATTTTTAAAAATTCCAGTATTTTATATATTGCTATCAGTAATCCGACCAATATTGAAGCGATTGATGCCGTTCGCTTTTCAACCAAGCTCAATATTGAAACCATTATTGTTGAACACAATAAACTGGAAAAACTGATCGAGCAGAATTTTACCGAAGAAAGCACTTTTGAGTTTGATGAAGACTTTGATCTGGATGTAGATTTCGATTCATCTGATCCGAGTAAAGAAGAAGATGAAAAAGACAAAGGTGAAGAAGAAGCACCGATTGTCAAATATATCAATAAATTATTAATCGATGCGATTCGTATGGGTGCTTCGGATCTGCATTTTGAACCTTATGAAAAAATCTACCGGGTTCGTTATCGGGTCGATGGGGTATTACGCCAAATTGCAACACCGCCGCTGCAGTTGGCAACCCGCCTGTCTTCACGTTTAAAAGTCATGTCGCAAATGGACATTTCTGAAAAACGTGTTCCTCAGGATGGCCGTATCAAGCTGAAACTCTCAAAGAACAAAGCCATTGATTTCCGTGTCAACTCATTACCGACCCTGTTTGGCGAAAAACTGGTACTGCGTATTCTAGATCCATCTAGCGCGATGCTGGGGATCGATGCACTCGGTTATGAACCGGAACAAAAAGAACTGTTTATGCAGGCGCTGGATAAACCGCAAGGCATGCTGCTGATTACCGGGCCAACGGGTTCTGGTAAAACGGTTTCACTTTATACCGGTTTGAACATCCTGAATCGTGAAGATACCAATATTTCCACCGCGGAAGATCCGGTCGAGATCAACCTGCAAGGAATTAACCAGGTCAACGTCAACAATAAAGTCGGCCTGACCTTCTCTGCTGCCTTGAAGTCATTCTTACGCCAAGATCCAGATATCGTGATGGTCGGTGAGATCCGGGATCTGGAAACTGCAGAAATTGCCATTAAAGCGGCACAGACCGGTCATATGGTGATGTCAACGCTGCATACCAACAGTGCGCCTGAGACCCTGACCCGTTTACGCAATATGGGCGTGCCGTCTTTTAATATTGCCACTTCAGTGAATCTGGTTATTGCACAACGACTGGCACGTCGCCTGTGTTCACAATGTAAAAAACCTGCCGACATTCCACAGCAGAGTTTATTGGAAATGGGCTTTACCGAAGCAGATCTCCAGCAACCAGAGTTCCAGATCTATGAGCCGGTGGGTTGCAATGAGTGTCGCGAAGGCTATAAGGGTCGTGTAGGTGTTTATGAAGTCATGAAAGTGACGCCTGAAATTTCTAGAATTATTATGGAAGATGGCAATGCACTTGAAATTGCCGATGCTTCTGCCCGTGCAGGTTTTAACAATTTACGCCGATCAGGTTTAATCAAGGTGATGCAGGGGGTGACTTCTTTACAGGAAGTCAATCGTGTCACCAGCGAATGATCGTGCGCTGATCTAAAATAAGGATAAAGGTATGGCAGCAGTAAAGAAAGGCCAGATGATGCCGATCTTCAGCTATGAAGGAATTGATCGTAAAGGGGTAAAGATCAAGGGGGAATTGCCGGCGCGCAACATGGCACTGGCCAAAGTGACGCTCAGAAAACAGGGCATCAGTATCAAGACCATTCGGGAAAAGAAAAAAAACATTCTCGAAGGCTTAATGAAAAAACGTGTCAGCACACTGGATATTACGATTTTCACCCGACAGCTCGCGACCATGATGAAAGCCGGCGTACCTTTAGTACAAGGCTTTGAAATTGTTGCAGAGGGTCTGGAGAATCCAGCCATGCGTGAAGTCGTTCTGGGGATTAAAGGTGAGGTGGAAGGTGGTAATACCTTTGCCGGTGCACTGCGTAAATACCCGCAATACTTCGATAAACTATTTTGTTCACTGGTCGAATCGGGTGAACAATCCGGTGCGCTAGAAACCATGCTGGATCGGGTCGCGATCTACAAGGAAAAAAGTGAACTGCTCAAGCAAAAAATTAAAAAAGCCATGAAGTACCCGGCTGCGGTGGTCGTGGTCGCGCTGATTGTCACGATTATTCTAATGGTAAAAGTGGTCCCGGTTTTCCAGGATTTATTCTCTTCATTTGGTGCTGACTTACCGGCTTTTACCAAAATGGTAGTCAATATGTCGGAATGGATGCAAAAATATTGGTTCCTGCTCATTATTGCCATTGGGGCCATCATTACGGCTTTTCTGGAAGCAAAAAAACGCAGTAAAAAATTCCGCGATTTTCTGGATAAAGCAGCACTTAAAGCACCGATTTTCGGTGATCTGGTGTATAAAGCGATTATTGCCCGTTATAGCCGTACCTTGGCCACCACTTTTGCAGCCGGTGTACCCTTGATTGATGCACTGGAATCCACTGCTGGCGCAACCAATAACGTGGTGTATGAAGATGCCGTCATGAAAATCCGCGAAGATGTTGCCACTGGTCAGCAATTACAGTTTGCCATGCGGGTGACCAACAAGTTTCCATCTATGGCCGTGCAAATGGTCGCCATTGGTGAGGAATCCGGTGCGTTAGATGCCATGCTGGATAAAGTTGCTACCCATTATGAAAATGAAGTCGACAATGCCGTAGACGGTCTCACTTCCATGATGGAGCCCTTGATCATGGCTGTTCTCGGTGTACTTGTCGGTGGTCTGGTGATTGCCATGTACCTTCCAATCTTCCAAATGGGTTCTGTGGTTTAATGCAAGATCTTATTCAATATTTCATTCAAAACCCAACAGCGCTGTATAGCGCAGTTGGGCTTTTTAGTCTCTGCATTGGTAGTTTCTTAAATGTGGTGATTTATCGCACTCCCAAGATGATGGAGCAGGAATGGCGTACCGATTGCCAAATGTTCCTGCATCCGGAACAGCCAATTATTGATGAGACCAAATTAAGTTTAAGCAAACCCGATTCGACTTGCCCCAAATGTCATCAGCCAATCCGCTGGTACCAGAATATTCCCGTCATCAGCTGGCTGGTCTTGCGCGGCAAGTGCGGCAACTGTCAAAATCCCATCAGTACCCGCTATCCATTTATTGAGCTTCTGACCGCGGCCTGTGCGCTGATGGTGGTGGCTGTTTTTGGTCCGACTGTCCAGATGTTATTTGGCCTGATTCTGACTTATGTCTTAATTGCACTGACCTTTATTGATTTTGACACCCAGTTATTGCCGGACCGTTATACCCTACCCCTGGCCGCGCTGGGTCTGGGCGTCAATAGTTATGCCCTCTATACCTCACCGAGTTCTGCCATCTGGGGCTATATCATTGGCTTCCTGTGTTTGTGGGTGGTGTATTATGTCTTTAAAATTGTCACTGGCAAGGAAGGTATGGGCTATGGCGATTTTAAATTGCTTGCCGCCTTGGGTGCCTGGATGGGGCCTTTGCTATTACCATTAATTGTGCTCCTTTCTTCTTTAGTGGGTGCGATTATCGGGATTATCCTGCTGAAAGTCCGTAAGGAAAATCAGCCTTTTGCCTTTGGTCCCTATATCGCGATTGCCGGCTGGATTGCTTTTCTGTGGGGTGAGCAGATTATGAAAGTGTATTTAGGTCAATAAAGTGAAATTTATACTTGGATTAACCGGCGGGATTGGTAGTGGCAAGTCTGCTGCCAGTCAATGGTTTGAAGCACAAGGCATTGTCGTGGTCGATGCCGATGTGGTGGCACGTGAAGTGGTCGAAATTGGACAACCGGCACTGGCCCAGATTGAGCAGGCTTTTGGGGATTGGGTACTGCTTGAAGATGGTTCACTGAATCGTCGTGCCTTGCGCGAATATATTTTCCAGTCTCCTGAAGCACGTAAAACCCTGGAAAATATTACTCATCCAGCAATTCGCACCTCGATTATTCAGCAGTTAGATGCTGCGCAAAGTTCCTATGCCATTCTGGTTTCACCGCTCCTGTTTGAGACCAATCAACATGAGCTCACTCAGCATCGCTTACTGATTGATGCCACAATCGAATTGCAAATTGAACGTGCCTCACAACGTGATGTTCAAAATATTGAGCAAATCCGAAACATTATTGCCGCACAAATGCCACGTGAACAGAAACAGGCCATGGCTGATGATATTGTGCTGAATGATGGTCATCTGGATCATCTTTATGCCCATCTCCGCCCATTGCATGAAAAATATTTAAACATGGCAGCTGCCTGAGGTATAAAAAAAGCAGTCCGATTAAGACTGCTTTTTCTGTGCTGCAAGTTGTGCTTCTAAACTATCTTTACGGCCAATCCAGCGCCAAGGCTGTAAGGCCCCAATTGCCATCCCCACCAAGCCACAAATCATCGCCAGGCTCAGCGCTTCATTTAATAAAGGCACCGCCAGAATCGCAGCAATAAATGGTGCAAGATTGGTAATGCTACCGGCTTTAAATGCACCAAGACGCTTGATTGCTTCGACATAGCTTAAAGTGGCAATAATTACCACAAAAACCCCATGAAAGATGGTTTGAAACAATAAATGCTGGGGTTCTGGCACACTCAAATTTTTGGGTAAAAACAGTAGATAAACAGGTACGTAAACCACTGCTGACCAGATCGCGACACCGCTCATTGCCTGCCATGCAGTTAACTGATATTTCCGCAATAACACGGTAAAAATTGCCCAGAGTATTGCACTGATAAAAAACAGCCCATCCCCTGCCCCGAATGCCACTCCGGTTTCCTGATACATCAACAGACTCATGATACAGAGCACCGCAATCATAATAATCAGGCTGGCCCAGGTATGCTTATCAAAAGCCTGCCCCATCAGGAAAAAAGCCATGATGGCAGTACAAATCGGAATACAGCCATTCAAGAAAATCGCGGCATGGGCGGTAGGCGCATAATGAAAGGCGCTATAGGCAAACAGACAGTAAATTACTCCGCCAATCATGGCCAGAATAAAGGGTTCTTTTTTCAGTAAAAAAGCCGCCTCCTTGCGATAGAGCAAGATCGGCATCAGAATCAGAAAAGCCAGAGAAAACCGCAGAGCCACGATATCCCAGGCACTGATGTTCCAAAGCGCATTCAGACGGGCGGTTAAAGTAAAACCGCCCCAGATACACATAGTCGTCAGTAGAAAGACATAGCCTTGCGTACGGTCTGACAATGCCATCATCAATTAAAGGTTACGCTGACGGCAGGCTTCATACAGTGCCATACCTGTAGCCACACTGACATTCAGACTTTGCAGATTACCTGCCATCGGAATATACACGGTCTGATCACATTGGCTTTGCGTAATTGGACGTAAGCCGGTATCTTCCGCGCCCATCACTACACAAACCCCGGTACCGGTGAAATCAAAATTCTGGATCGGCAGCGCTTTTTCATCCAGCATAGTTCCGACAACTCGAACATTAAAATCTTCTTTGATTTGACCCAAAGTACGCGCCAGATTGGTCACCTGAATAAATTTGACTTTGTCAGCACCACCGGCAGCCACTTTACGTGCAGTCGGAGTCAAGCTTGCAGAACGATCACGTGGTGCAATCACCGCCTCAACACCCATCGCAGCGGCGGTACGCACACATGCGCCGAGGTTGTGTGGATCGGTAATATGATCAAGGGCCAATAACAAGGCTTGCGGATTTGTACTCAATAATGTCTCAAGATCTTTTTCATTCAAGACCGGATGGGCACGAACGGCTGCTACAACACCCTGATGAAAGGGTTGACCGGCCAATTTTTCCAGTTTGTCACGGCTGGCTTGCTGCACACTGATGCCAAACGGTTCAGCCAGTTCCAGTACACGTTTTAAACGCTGATCATCGCGTCCTTTGAGAGTGAATAATGTCAAGACACGTTCAGGCTCAAGCTCTAACAATGACTCCACTGAATGTACGCCATAAAAATATTCAGGTTTTGCCATGAACGACCTCTAAATTAAATTTATATATAAAAGAAAAATCCCGTAAAGCTGACTTCACAGGATTTCTATAGAATGATTAGTTTAACCGATTCGCACTGAAATTTCTTGCCCGGTTTGCACTGATCTTGCGCTGTACTTAACCTTCAAAATGGCAGACATAGTCCAGCACATCATCGGTTTCGATTTTAAAACGGCTATTACCCGGCACATAGAAGGACTGGCCTGCACGGAACAGCTCACTTTCTTCGCTATCTCCGATCTGAACACGACATTCACCTGAAACAATTTCCATGCGCTCAGGCACATGCGTTTCAAAGGTTAAGGCATTTTCTGATGGTAAAATGACCCCCAAAGTCTTTTTGGTGCCATCTTCAAATTGAACAATATGGCTGATACATAAACCGCCGAAATATACATTTGATTTTTTAAGTACAGATACATGATCAAACTGAGCTGACATGCGATTTCTCCAGATAAAGCATTTTGTAATATTTTGATTGCTGTAGTTTAAATGTGCACTCTCAACTAATCAATCGAAGTTTGTCCGCAGCGGTGAAATATTCTATCTCGCCTGAATGCCTGTTGCGAAAGGGGTATTCTGGCCGCTTGTTTACTGGCTTGATGGTATATTCAGCCCGCCAGATTTGGTTTCTAGCTTAAACTTTGACAATGTCAAAACTATGAAAACAAGCAGTGAATTTGCCGGCTTTTGAGTCAGCTTCTTTCGAAAATACAGTGAAATAAGCATATATGAATCGCTAAAATTTAAGATAGAATGAAATTGATTCATCCTGATTTATAATCACAGCCGTGTTGTGACCCCAATCCAACATCAGGCTATTTCACTCAAACTTTTCGCAGCCCGGATGCGTTTATGCTGACACATTTAACTCTGATCAATTTTGCTTTAGCTGAGCACCTTGCTATTGATATTGATAAAGGTTTTAACGTTTTAACCGGTGAAACCGGTGCAGGTAAATCCCTCTTGTTAGATGCCTTGTCTGCCTGTCTGGGTGAGCGAACCGATACCAATTATGTGCGTTATGGTACGGAAAAGGCGGATGTCACCGCCAGCTTCAGCTATCAGGAACACAGTCCTGAAGCAGCCTGGTTGAAAGAGCATGAGCTGGATGATGAATCAGGTGAAATTCATTTACGACGGGTAATTTTTGCTACCGGCCGCAGCAAGGCCTGGATCAATGGACGCCCGAGCAGCCTGTCAGAGTTGAAAGAAATTGGGCGTCTGCTGGTTCAACTTTATAGCCAGCATAGCCAGCAGCAACTACTCGAACCCCCTTATCCGAAGCATTGGCTGGATCGTTATTATCATTTTTATGCGCCGGCGCAAGCGGTACGGGATGCTTACAGTACCTGGCAGAAAAATATTCGTCAGCATCAGGCAGCGCTAGATGCACAAGCGACCCGTAAGCAACGCATGGAAACCTTGGAACTGCAGCTAGAAGAACTGGAAGACATTGTTCAGACGGATTATCAGGAGATTGAACAGGAATTTGACCGGCTTTCCCATCATGAAGCGATCATGCAGGACTGTGTCTATAGCCTGAATAGTCTGGATGAAGGCGAACAGAATATTTCCCAAGAACTGGCTTCCATTCTACGTCGCATGGAATCACATGCCGGTCGTAGCGAACAGCTTTCCGGAATTTACACCTCCCTGCTGAATGCCCAAAGCGAACTTGAAGATGCAGCAGCGAATTTACGCCAGTTTATGGATCGGCAGAGTTTTGATCCGGAACGCATGGAAGTACTAAATTCGACTTTAGAAATCTTCCATCGTCTGGCACGTAAATATCGTACCCAGCCAGAATTACTCAAAGAAGAATATGAAGCCTGGCAAACCGAATTAGAACAGCTGCATCAACTGGAAGATCCGGAAACACTGGCTGAACAGGTCGCGGTTTCTTATCAGGAGTTTCTGGATAAAGCCCAACATCTGGATCAGATTCGCCGTGAAGCCGCAGCACCGTTGGCCAAGCAGCTCACTGAGCAGGTCAAACAACTGGCATTGCCTGAAGCACATTTTGAGTTTAAGTTTGAGCCTTTGGAGCATCCCTCTAGTGAAGGTCTCAGCTTTATTCAATTGCTGTTTACTGCCAATAAAGGCATTCCGGCACAGCCTTTGGCCCGGGTTGCATCAGGCGGTGAACTCTCGCGTATTGCGCTAGTGATGCAAGTCATGAATGCGGAAAAAACCGAAGCTGAAGTGCTGGTCTTTGATGAAATTGATGTCGGGATTAGTGGTGGTACCGCAGAGATTGTCGGGCGTTTACTGGCCGATCTGGCCCAGCATGTACAGATTCTGTGTATTACCCATCAGGCACAAGTGGCAGCACAATCTGATCAGCATCTACTGGTAAAAAAACAGCAGACTGATCCTGCCAGCAGCACAATCATTGACCTTGAGGAAAATGAAATTATTCAGGAGCTTGCAAGAATGACAGGCGGTGTAGAGATTAGTGAAACCACCTTGCAACATGCCCGCCAGTTACGTCAGCTGAAATTTCAGCAGGCTTGAGCTACTTGTAAAGCGACACATAAAAAATCCCTGCATTTAGGTCAGAGATTTTTTATGTGTTAAAAATCATTCGAACTAATATTAACTTACCATTTTACAGGTTGATCGCTTGAACCTGGCGTCATTTCATAGCCCGGTGATGAATCATAAGATTGACCAGTCTGCGACTGTACAGGCTGTAATTTTAAGCCCTGTAAAATTTCCGGGTTTAAGCCCTGAGCAATTTTATCCGCCGTACTGTCATTTAAACTATTGGTCAGAATATTCTGTGTCATTAAATTAGACAGAGTTCGATTGAAAGTGCCCGCTGCTACCACTTTACTGGTATTGGCTTCAATGACACGCCAGCTTAAACGCACTTGTTCAGCGCCGGCATTCAAACCATACATTTGCTGATGGCTGGCACTAGACAGATCATTAATTCGTCCCACCAGTAAATAGTCTGCTCCAACTTTCTGACCGATACGCGCCAGCTCATGCGGTGCACCATCCCAATACAGGAATGCATTTTCAGACTGCATTTCATCCAGATAATGACGATCTACCACACTCAACTGTCCGCTTTGAGCCAGATAATTTCCTAAAGTATCGGATAATTCCTGACTAAACTCATAGGCAGATGTGTCATTGGCCAGTCGGTTATTTTTCTCGGCCATCTGGAATGGCAATACTGCAATCCTGCGCAAATGCTGGTCTTGTACAGTCGATTCAAACTTCACCACATGTGCGCGAACTTTGGCACGGTAATTATTTTTTGCACCCGTCACACTCAGCACCTGAAACTTGGTCACTGAACCTGAACCTTGATTTGCCACACTAAAAACTGGTGAAACTTTACCGTTATAACTCCAGCCCTGATTATTCACCGATACAGAAACAGTCTCTTCATAATTCATTTGGGAAGAAACTGAAGCACCATTTACCGATTGCACAGCAATTAATAAGGCTTCAGAAATCGCCTGGTGTTGAGTTGGACCACTTCCACTGGCTTCTTTAACCACTTCTTTAATGGCTGCAAAGGCCGGAGCGCTCAACAATCCAGACAACAGGCCTGCAAGTAATATTTTTTTCATATTATATTCTTCTACAGTCACTGTGCCAAAAGCACAGTGACCTTCATTGAAATTACAGACCAAAAGTCGAGCGTTTGCCTGCCTTACGGATTTCTTTCTCGCCAGTCCACTCTACGATACCAGTTTGCAGGTTTTGCAATTTAAAAGTGAACTTGTAATACACATCACTCTTGCCACCGGCATTCTTCACAATACTCGACAAGTTGCCATTTAGCATAAATTCGGCACCAATATGACCACCGGCACGTACTGCTGTTGACTGGTTCACCATACCGCTCTGCTTTTGATAAGCTAGCTGCTGTGCCACCGCATTCACCGATTTCATATCAACAAAACGAAATTTTCCAGAATTGATTAGTTTGTTCTGAATACTGTCAGTAATCGATTCGGTATCGATATGTTCCTGGGTTTTGTTATGAATCCGATCAAGGACAATGACCGGACGGCGGTTTTGGGTCATTTGCACCACTGGCGGGAACATCAACATGTCATCCACCATTTTGGCTGCAATCATTTGCAAGTCAGTTGAACCAAAGTCTGTGGTTAAGGTTTCGACTGCTTGGGCATCACCATAACTTACTGAACCAGTAGAGGCACAGCCACTAAGCAGTGTCGTAGTTGCCAATGCGGCGAAAATCAATTTTGCGTTCATTTCAAGTCTCTCTTATTTTTTCAAATACACAACAACATCAACAGCAGATGGATTTGGCGCCAAGGACTGCACACCTTTGGTTTCACGTCCGGTTAACTGGATCGGCTTCCAGATGGCACCTTCAGGATTAACTTCCACACCTTGTGCATCCACCCAAACAATCTTGTAGCTAAAATCTTTATTGTTAAAACGGCGGTTTTTGATCGCGATTGAAGCACGCTTTAAATCACCAACCAAGCTCATATTCACACGTTCCACAAAGACTTCCGTAGTTAATACCGGATTATTGGTAATGGTGCGGATACTCATTTCATTATTGGCATTGGTTTGGGTAGATAAGGCATTCGGTGCGGTACAACCCACCATGAACAGCGCCCCTAAACCAAGTACAGCAAAGCTAAATTGACGTTTCATATTGTTCCCTTATTTATGATTAATGTGGAATGGTGCTTACACTAGCCGTAATTTTGTCATTAACATGATGGGCATAGACAAACACTGTTTGATTGGCTTTCACATCTAGGGTGACCGGAGAGCTAGATACACTCCCGCTAGAAAGTTGTAAATTATGTTTGCCCGGCGTTAAATTTAAGCGCGCAATCTGGGCATTACTCGGCAAGGTACTCCAGCCACGCAAGTCAGCACGCTCAGTCGCCATATTTAAGACGTTACCGGCAAGTTGACCAAACACACCAAACTGGTTACCAAGTTCTTTTTGTGCGGCATATTTTGCAGTGGCGCGCAGCACCTGACTGCTCACATTCGCCATAATTTTTTCTTTGAGGTCCTTGACGGCCAAAGCACCAATATCACTAATCACATAACTGTCTTGTAAAGCTTTATTATTGACTTTCACTTTCAGGCTAGTTGGTATCACATAGGTACTTGGTTCATAGGTCGCAAAAGCAATATTGATTAAACCGCCCGGTGTAGGGACATCAATTTTATTTTCCACCTTTTGCGGTACAATTCCCTGTTCGATAAATACAATCACCGGAACACTGCCCTTTTTATGCTGTGTGACCAGTTGATCCAGACGTTTCACGTCTTCGGAAATTTGCTTATCTGGTTGTAACTCATAAGCTTTCTTATAATCAACCAAGGCATCATTGTATTCACCCAAGGTTTCCCATAAATTGGCTGCCATATAAAAAGCGTAGGCATTCTGATAGCTGTTCTTAATCTTGCCGGCTATGGGGTCCAGACCGACAAAAGCTTCATCCAGCACACTCAGATTCTTCTCTGCTTCCGTGTTTTTAGCTACTTTGTCTTTTTTCTTTTCTAGTTCTTTTTGGTGTGCCAATTCGATTTCACGCTGGAGGCCCTGAGCCACGCGCATTTCTACCGCAGCAGCTTCCAGATCCTTTAAGAAAATATAGTTTTTAGCTTGGGAAATATGCGCCAGCACCTGCTCATGTGCTGGTACCAGATAAGGCACTACAGAGTCATTGCTGACCATGGCAAGAGCCTTAAACCCCATTCGGGACACACTAATTTTGGCCCGATTTTTTTGTTTTTCTAACAGCGTAAAGGCTTGCTTATAATAATCTCGGCTTTCTTCATATTGATGGTTAACTTGTAATAAGCGGGCTTGTTCAAGTAAATATAAAACTCCATCCTTTGAATCAGCTTTGTCCTTAAACTGAGTAATGAGGTTTTCAGATAAAGCGCTATTCAAATGACTACGGAAAAAACTACCTTCTTCATTATAACTACTAAATACTGCTGCCTGTGAAGTGACCGACACAGAAAATAGCGCAGAAATTAAAGTCCCTTTTAAAATATGATGCATAACAACCCCATTAAAAAAATAAATTAAAGATGAAAATTTCTGCATTCTACGAACAAAGCAATATGGTTTCAATATGTATATTTTGTATAACAATTGAAATATTCTGTACAATATATCGCAAATTTATTACATAAATAAACAAATATTATAGTTTGTTATCTAATATTGACCATTTTTTAATCACTAGAAACTATGTATCGAAATATAGTTAGAGCTTAATTAATGAGCTGAGATTGTAATAACTTGCCTTTAGTTTTCAGATAAATTCTATTTAAAAGCAAGAAACTATATATAGTCTACTTTTAACCATGAATGATCTATTGTTATTATTCATCATTCCACCACAATATATTTAATATTTTTTATTAAAATTTAAGTAAGTTTTTACTCGGTTTATCTGGCTGTTTTAGCATAAATAAAAAACGCTTAAAACTACCTCCCATCATTTAAATAAAATCACTGAAAGTCTTTTTAAAAGGAGTTTTAAAACCGGCCTTAACCTGTTCATGCCTGATTTACCCCATATCCAAGTTGTCAGCCTAAGCATTTTATGGGATAACTAGCAGGAAGAAAGCCGCTGTTTGAGTGATTACAATTAGGCCCGTAGGCCATGCTTCACTTTTTCAGACTGCATAGCATACTGACTTTGGGAGAACTGCTCAGGTGACCAAACAGTTTCTGACACATCGTTGTCTGATTGCACCACCGCATGCGAATGATGATTTTTTTGCACAGACGGTCATTTATCTCGCGCGTCATGATGAAGATGGTGCCCAAGGCATCATTATCAATCGACCTGCCGGCATTCAAATTAAAGAATTGCTGAATGATCTGGATATTGAAGCAGATAATGTCAATCCGCATGAAGTATTGCAAGGTGGCCCTTTGCGCCCTGAGGCCGGCTTTGTCTTACATACCGGTCAGCCGACCTGGCACTCCTCCATTGCCGTGGGTGAAAATGTCTGCATTACCACCTCCAAAGATATTCTGGATGCAATTGCGCATAATGAAGGTGTAGGTCGCTATCAGATCGCACTCGGCTATGCCAGTTGGGGCAAACACCAGCTAGAACAGGAAATTGCCCACGGTGACTGGCTGATTTGTGATTCTGATATGGATCTGATTTTTAACTTACCTTATAACGACCGTTGGGATGCTGCCTATAAAAAGATGGGCGTCGACCGCAACTGGTTATCTTCCGAGATTGGACATGCCTGATGTAAACACGCCACAAACCATTATGGCGTTTGATTTTGGTACACAAAAAATGGGAATGTCTGTTGGACAATCCCTGATTGCAAGTGCCAGTCCCCTACCTTTATTTCCCATGAAAGACGGCATTCCGAACTGGGATGAACTGCTCAAAATAGTGAAAAGCCATCAACCGAATCTATTTCTGGTCGGTTTGCCACTGAATATGGATGATAGTGAATCGGAGCTTTCGACACGGGCACGTAAATTTGCGCGCCGTTTACGGCACCAGACCAATATTGAAACTTTGATGGTCGATGAGCGTCTGACCACCCGTGAAGCACGCGATGAGCTGGATCATTATCAGGCGCAAGGTCGCGGCAAGAAACTTTCTGCTGATAGTATCGCCGCAGCCTTATTGATTGAAAGTTGGTATCGCCATCCTGCCGGAATCACCCCTTAAACTGCTGGCAAAATTTTAAAATCAGCATCCTTTGGGATGCTTTTTTATGCCTAAAAACATGATTTAAGGGTAAAAATAACGAAAGGTCAGATTAATTCTGGGTGTCAAAACTTTGCTGCTTTTACCAATGCTGTGTTTCCAGTACTGCTGGGTCTGGCCGCGCATTACAATCAGTTGGCCACTGTGTAACAGTAACTCGACTTTATCCCCGTGGGTTTTATGTTTAAAACTCATTTTACGGGTCGCGCCCAGACTCAGAGAAGCAATGACATTTTCCCGAGAACTTCCTGTATATAAAGCAGGCTCATCATCGCTATGCCAGCCCAAGCCTTGTGAACCATCTTCATATAAATTGGCCAGACAGGAATTAAAGGGATGACCCACCAGCTGTTCAATATGCTGCTTTAAACGCAATAATCCCGGGGTCCACAACTGAGCTTGCTTGAGCGTCCCCGAATAGCGATATTGATAGTGCGCATCGCCATACCAGACCACCTTGCGTGCTGTGACATAGTGCTTGCCGAACAACCGTACTTCATCATGTTGCCAGGCCAACTGGCTCAGAAAATACTGCAAATACTGCTGGCTTTGCGCCTGATCCAGAATCAGACCATAGTCCTCCACCACCCCATCAAAGGGTAAGATATTCGTTTCAGGTTGGGGCGCAAATAAATCTAAAGTCATCTCAATTAGACCGAGTATCTTACTGAAAATACTGACATTGACTTTGAAAAAGTACAACCGAATTTCACAAATGACTACAAGATTTGCTCTTGTGACTTGTCCTGTTCCTGCCTAAACTGAATTTAACTTTCACAATAAAAATAATCCTTTATGAACTTATGGCAGCTGTTTCAGAAACTTCGTCCTTTTGTTCAGCCCTATCGGGTGCTGGTCATTGCCACGCTGATTTTGACCCTGATCGGTTCCTTTACCGCACAGGTCAATGCGCTGACCCTGCAATATGCAGTCGATAGTATCAATGCGCTGCTGGAACAAGGTCAGGGACTGGAGCAAGGCTGGCATATTCTGATTACGATTTCAGCGATCTTGCTCGGTAAAGAGATTATCAATGCCTTTGTCCAGTTCGGCCAGAAGTTCTATGGAGAAAAGCTACGGATTTTTGTTTCTCAGGATCTGGCCCAAGGAATTATTGAAAAATTCTTAAAATATCGTCTGGAATTTTTTAATCAGGAAAATAATCAGGCCGGAAAATTACAGACCCGTATTGATCGTGGTATCGGCTCACTGACCCGTCTGGTACAAATCTTCTTTATTGATATTTTACCGTTATTTACCAGCGCAATTGTGGCTTTGGGCCTGATGTACTATGCCAATATGTATGTTGGTCTGGTGGCCACCGCCATTGTCCCAATCTATTTCTGGCTGACCTATAAACAGGCACAAAAGCTCGGTGGTTGGCGCCGCAGTTTAAGAGATGGCCGCGAGAAAAAGAGTCAAGGTATTCTCAGTATTATTAATTCAATTACCGTGATCAAATCCTTTAACCGGGAAGCGATTGAGTCGGAAAAGCAGTTAGGATTGCAACGCGAACTGACCGACAACCAGATGAAAACCCGCCAGACCAGTTTCCTGTTTGATGGTCTGAAAACGTTCCTGGAACAGATCGGCATTGTGCTGATTATTATTCTGACCTCTTACTTTGTGCTGGATGGCCAGATGAGTATCGGCATGATCATGTTTCATGTGCTGCTGTTTAATAATGTCTCCGCCCCGATTCGCTCACTGCACCGGATTTATGATGAAGTGAATGATGCCATGATCTATTCAGAAAGCTTCTTTAAGATTCTGGAAGCGGATCAGGAAATTGAACAAAGCGGCCAGCAAAAACCGCCTGTTCAAGGTAAGTTTGAACTGAATGGGGTGAATTTTTATTATCCGAATGGCCATCACGCCCTGAAAGATATTGAGATGGAAATTCGTCCGAATAAGATCACGGCTTTGGTCGGCTTATCCGGTGCGGGGAAATCTACCCTGATCAGCCTGCTGGATAAATTTTATGAGCCGCAACAAGGCCAGATTAAACTGGATGGCATTGACCTGAAAGACTATGACACCCAATTTTTGCGTGATCATATTGGTCTGGTGTTGCAGAAAAATCATATTTTTCAAGGCACCATTTTTGAGAATATACGTTATGGAAAAATTACAGCTTCAATGGACGATGTCATTGAGGCGGCAGAAAAAGCCTCGATTCATGCGCAGATTTTACAGTTACCGGATGGCTATGATAGTGATGCTCTCATGCTCTCTGGCGGACAGCAGCAACGCATTGCCTTGGCGCGGATGTTCCTGAAAAATCCACCGATTATTTTTCTGGATGAACCGACGGCGAGTCTGGATGCCATCGCCACCGAACAGATCAAGCAAAGTCTGGATCAAATCAAGCAAGGCCGTACCGTGATCATCATTTCACATAGCCTGTCGCAAATTATTGACGCGGATTATACCTATGTGATGAAAGAGGGAAGGATTGCCGAACATGGTGAGCACGCTCAGCTTTATCATCAGCAAGGCGTGTATAAGGAAATTTTTGATGCCATGGCCAAGAGCCTGAATATTGAAAAAATCGCCAAGACTTTTGAGGATGATGCCGAGGAAGAAACCCATAGTTAGGGCTTCTTCCAAGCCAATAAAAAAACCTCCGAGCGGGAGGTCTTTTATTGAAAGATGATCACTCTTAACGCTGAACTTTTTGCTCAATTTCTTCGACGCTGGTATGACGTACGTCAAAACCTTTGACCATATAGATCACCTGTTCAGAAATATTCCGGGCATGGTCGCCAATTCTTTCGAGTGAACGAAGTACCCATAGCACATTGATAACACGACTAATATGTCGCGGATCTTCAATCATATAGGTCATGAGGGTACGTGTTGCTGACTGGTATTCACGGTCGATATCCGCATCTGCCAACATCACTTTCAAGGCCTGATCTACATCCAGACGTGCAAAAGCATCCAGTGCATCATGAATCATCACCCGAACCTGGTTGCCAATATGCCGGGTTTCCATATAACCGCGCGGCGAGCTACCCTCTTCACTCAGGCTTTGTGCAATCCGGCCTATTTTAGACGCTTCATCACCAATACGCTCAAGATCGGTATTGGCCTTGGACATGGCAAGCACCATACGTAAATCAATCGCAGCAGGATGACGGCGTGCCAGAATCAGGGTCAGTGCTTCATCAATGTCTCTTTCCATCTGATTGACAACATTGTCCTGAAACTGCACATCAATTGCCATGGCGACATCGGTATCCAGTAAGGCATGAATGGCGTTGGCCACCTGCTGTTCCACCAGTCCGCCCATGGTCATGAATTTGGTATTGACGTCCTGCAACTCTTCATTAAATTGCGAAGAAATGTGATGACTTAACACAGGATTATTTGGACACAAGGAAGTCTACTCCTGAAACGGCATATAGCGATGATCAATAATAAAGCACATTAAAGCATATTTATGATGAAAGTTTGATGACAATCGTAGCGTCATCTGGGCTGAGGTGAATCATATTCGATCAGCCAGGCATTCAGCTCTGCCAGCTCCTTTTCGGTCAGCTGCCCGACTGAAGCCTGTAACTGGAGTACATGCAGCAGATAATCATATTTGGCATTCAGATAATCCGTTTTGGCAGAAAAAGCATTGCGCTGGGCCAGCAACACATCGACCATGGTCTTTAAGCCCTCCTGATATTGGGCTCTGGAGGCTTGTGAAACCATTTCCGAAGATTCCATCGCCGCTTTACGCGCATTCAGTTTGGCCTGATCGGTTTCTACCTGCATGAAGGACTGCTTCACATCGGTATTGGCTTTGCGGATCGCAGCGTCTAATTGGGCTGCACTTTTTTGTACATTGACCCCAGCCTGACGAATACTTTTCTGGGTACGGCCACCACTAAATAGGTTCCAGTTGACTTCCACCCCAATCTGGTCGAAATCACCATTGCTGGACATAATCGTTTCTGGTGTCTGTTTCAGATAGCCATAGGTGCCGACCGCTTCAACCTGCGGATAGAGGGCGGCCTGCTCAACCCGTTTGGCATCTTCAGAATAGCGTTTTTGCAGACGGGCTTGCAGAATGTTCAGATTCTGGCTTTGTGCCAAATCTGTCCAGGACTGCATGTCACTTGGAATCGGTTTCTGAAACTGGAAGTCATTGCGTAATACCGCCAGATTTTCCTGATAAGGCCCGATCAGCTGAGCCAGTTGCTCCTGAGCTAGAATCAGCTGAACTTGGGTCGAAATCCGGTTGGCTTGGGCACTTTGATACTGGGCATTGGCTTCACTGACCTCACTACGTGCCACCAGACCTTCTTTTAGTTTGGCATTCATCATGCGCAGCTGCTCAGATAGAGCCTGTTCTTCCTGCAAATATGCC
Organism: Acinetobacter sp. YH12106; assembly: GCF_013418995.1. NCBI lineage: Bacteria > Pseudomonadati > Pseudomonadota > Gammaproteobacteria > Moraxellales > Moraxellaceae > Acinetobacter > Acinetobacter sp. YH12106. The sequence continues at coordinate 42,598 of NZ_VPAV01000004.1, read as the reverse complement.
GTGGTCAAAGACTGCTGACGCAAGACATTAAAATAGGCTTCTGCCACCTGTAAAATATGCTGCTGTTTTTGCAGACGCAGATTGACTTCGCTGAGTTCGACCGAAGTTTTGACCTGTTTATAGCCCTGCCAGGCATCCCAGCGGAATAAAGGCTGGCGTGCAGTTAAAGCCACCTGACGGCTGGTGGTACTGGAACTTTGCAACTCACCAAACTCAGGCGGCAAACCTGCAGATTGCGAATTATTGACAGACTGGTTTTTACGGGTGATATTTCCTGAAAGGCTCACGGTCGGCAGTAAATTTCCGCTGGCAATCCCCAGATTGAGCTGATCGGCCTGATATTGCAACAGATTCGCTTGCCAGTTCGGATCGTTTTGCTGGGCGCGCGCATAGGCTTGTTGCAAATCCAGGGCAAAAATCGCCGGACTACTGCACAATAAACCGGCCATGACACTGAGTTTTAGTTTCATTTTATAGTGTTAACCCCTAACAGCCATTCAGATCAAAAATTCTGGCGCTTTAAGCTAAGCCATACTAAAGAGATTTTTTGCATTTTTGCGTATGATTTTTATTAACTTTTTAATATAACTCTCGGGTTTTATCCACGATTAATTCAATTTTCAAGATCTATACCCGCAATGTAACAAAGCAATTCACAATACTAAACATAGTATTTTTATTTGATCTATACAATATATCTCCAGCAAGGCCGTTATTTTCTGAATTCACCTATACAGAGTCCTGAAACATAGTGTTAATGCCATTCCCGTCGATATTCAAAGCCTGTCTAATTTCCGGCAGTCTGCTGTTTCTGGCAGGCTGTCAGCAGCCGTCAGAACCACAGATCCAGGTTGAACAGACTGAGACCAATCAGAAGCAAAGTCCAGTCAATGACTTTAGCCTGATGTGCAAGAATATTGAAAAAAATATGTCCCAGATTAATGACCAGCGCACCACTTTTGCGCTGGAACAGGTTAATCAGGATCTTAAAGTGTGTCTGCCCCTGATGGAATTGGCGGAGCAGAAGCATCTGATGCTGCGTTCTACTGAAATGTATCAGCGCTTTTTAGCCGTCGACCGTACCGAGTTCCAGCAACGCGCCTTTGAACAGTATGCGCTTGAAATGGCCCAGCATCCGACCATTCAGCAAGCCCATTTTCAGCAGCTCACCTCACGTGACCAGTACCTGTTAAAACACAAAGGTCAGGCTTATGTCGAACTGCTGGATCTTGGCGATGGCAACTTACATTATCGTCGTAGTCCGGAATATCTGGCCCGCATTTTTGCGCCTTATTTACCCGACGCTGAAAAAGTTTTTATTGAACATCTGGCTGAACAGAATATGCAGCCGGTACTGGTGGAAAAACGCCTGCAAATTGAGGCGGCTGACATTGCAGCCCGCAGTCTGCTTTGGGAAGATTATCTCAAGACCTATCCTGAGAGCAGCTATAAGCGGGATGCCGAATACCTGCTGAAACAATATACCTATTTTTTGTTTAGAGGCACCGAAGCATCTCCCGTTTCTGAGGATTATCGCGACCGTTATGCAGTCGATACCAGTCATCTGGAAACCATTATTGGTCTATCCAGTGGTCAGAAATCAACGCTTTCGACCCAGGCTCGCCAATTTCTGGAGTTTCTGGACATGAATCCGCAACAGCGCCAGCAAGCCTTGCCTGCCGACTATCGAAACCGTTCGGATGCTGAACAGATTCTGTATTATGCCAAGATCAGCCCACCCTCACAAAAATATGATAAAGACTGTTTTATGGATGCATTCTGTATCTAGCTAGAAATATTTGGCTTAAGTCCAGCTTCCCCTGCCTGAAGAGATCATCGCTAAAGTTGAGAGATTTAGACCTGTTTATTCGGCATAAACTGAGCTAAGCTTTAGCCTCGCTTGACGGAGCGCGAGTAATCCCTCGCTGAGATCATGTGATTCCTTTTATCTTTATCAGGAATTGAGCATGGGTACCGTTGAACCTGATCAGGTTAATACCTGCGTAGGAATCAAGCCAGCTAAAAACCCAGCCCCTGCTTTATCTGCTCAGGATAAATCTGCCCGCGTTTTTGGTCGTGCTTGATTCGTTGATGTCATTCATAAGGATCATAGCCATGAACCAGTTAACGAATCTTTCTTCTGAAACTTCTCTCTCCACGCATGAACAGGAAGCACGTGATTTAACGCGCATTCTACCCGCTTCACGTAAAGTCTATCTGCCAGGCTCGCGTCCTGATATTCAGGTGCCGATGCGGGAAATTTCCCTCAGTGAAACCCCGACCGGCTTGGGCGGTGAATATAATCCGCCCTTGATGGTTTATGACACGTCTGGTGTCTATACCGACCCCAATGTGACGATTGACCTGAATAAAGGCCTGCCCAATATCCGTGACAGCTGGATTGAACAGCGTAACGATACAGAAATGCTGGACGATTTAAGCTCTGAATTTGGCCGACAACGTTTACGTGATATCCGTACTGCGGCCATCCGTTTCGCGCATATTCAAAAACCGCGCAAAGCCAAACGCGGCCAGAATATCACCCAGATGCACTATGCCAAACAAGGCATGATTACGCCAGAAATGGAATATATCGCCATTCGTGAAAACCTGCATCAACTGGAGGGTGTCGATATGCGCCAGCATCCGGGACAAAATTTCGGTGCTAAAAACCTGACTGAAATCACCCCGGAGTTTGTACGGCAGGAAGTCGCTGCCGGCCGCGCGATTATTCCGGCCAATATCAATCATCCGGAACTGGAACCGATGATCATCGGACGCAATTTTCTGGTCAAAATCAATGCCAATATTGGTAACTCGGCTTTGGGTTCTTCGATTGAAGAAGAAGTCTCGAAAATGACCTGGGCGACACGCTGGGGCGCAGATACCATTATGGATCTCTCAACCGGGCAGAACATCCATGAAACCCGGGAATGGATTATCCGCAATTCTCCCGTGCCAATTGGCACCGTACCGATCTATCAGGCCTTGGAAAAAGTCAACGGCGTAGCCGAAGACCTGACTTGGGAAATCTTTAAAGATACCCTGATTGAACAGGCGGAACAGGGCGTGGATTATTTCACCATTCATGCCGGTGTGCTTTTAAGATATGTACCGCTCACGGCCAACCGTCTGACCGGCATTGTTTCGCGTGGCGGTTCGATCATGGCACAGTGGTGTCTGGCGCATCATCAGGAAAACTTTCTCTACACCCATTTCGATGACATCTGCGACATTATGAAAGCCTACGATGTGTCTTTCAGCCTCGGCGATGGCCTGCGTCCGGGCTGTGTGCAAGATGCCAATGACGAAGCGCAATTTGCTGAACTGAGAACCTTGGGTGAACTGACCCATCGTGCCTGGGAACATGATGTACAGGTAATGATTGAAGGTCCGGGCCATGTGCCGATGCACATGATCAAGGAAAATATGGACCTGCAACTGGAAGTCTGTAAAGAAGCGCCCTTCTATACCCTTGGCCCTTTAACTACGGATATCGCCCCGGGTTATGACCATATTACTTCAGCGATTGGTGCCGCAATGATTGGCTGGTATGGCACCGCCATGCTGTGCTATGTCACCCCGAAAGAGCATCTGGGTTTGCCAAATAAAAAAGATGTCAAAGACGGCATTATTACCTACAAGATTGCAGCACATGCAGCCGATCTGGCCAAAGGGCATCCAGGCGCACAGGCCCGGGACAATGCGCTGTCCAAGGCACGTTTTGAATTCCGTTGGGAAGACCAGTTTAATTTGAGTCTGGATCCGGATACAGCCCGCAGCATGCATGATGAAACCATGCCCAAAGCAGCACATAAATCTGCACATTTCTGTTCCATGTGTGGACCGAAGTTCTGTTCAATGAAGATTAGCCAGAATGTTCGAGACTATGCCAATCAGCAGGCCAAGCTGGATCAGCCGGCAAGCTCTCAGGCCGAAATTGAAGCAGGTATGGATCAGATGAAAGCCAGCTTCCATAAGTCTGGCCAAAATCTGTACCACAAACTATAAAACTTTAAAAAAAACAGTTGTCTTCAAAAAAAACTCAGATAGGATGAAAATAAATCAATTCATTCTATCTGAGCATATGAATATTATTAAACAGGCCTCTTATAATAAAAAAGACTTTCGCATAGAGGCACGTGAGTTTTTGTACCGGGGATTTATTCAGGTGGAAAAAGTCAGCCTGCGACACCGTTTATTCCAGCAGGACAGCTCGACGCCTATTTTGCAACGCGAGCTGATTCACCGGCCAGAAGCAGCGGGTGTGCTGCTCTATAACCATCAACAGCAGAAATTCGGCCTGATTGAACAGTTCCGGATTGGCGGACTGGACGATGTCGATTCACCGTGGCAACTCGAAGTGATTGCTGGTGTTCTGGATGGCGATGAAGCGCCTGAAGCGTGTATCCGTCGCGAAGCACTCGAAGAATCAGGCTGTAGCTTGAATCAGTTACAGCATATTTTCAGCTTCTATCCTTCAGCGGGTGCTTGTTCCGAGCTGTTTCATCTATATGTCGCCGAAACTGAACTGCCTGAACATGGCGGGATTTTTGGCATGCCGGATGAAGGTGAAAATATCCAGCTGCATATTCTGGATTATGCAGATATTTCCGCACTACTCAGCAATGGGCGCTTAAGGAATGCACCGGTCATTATGGCCTTGCAATGGTTGCAACAACATATTCATACTGCAGGGATATGTCTAAGGGGAAAGACATGAGTTTTTCGCAGTCAAATACAACCGAACAGCCCGACTGGACCATTATCCAGATTTCTGATACCCATTTGATGGATCGGGAAGAGCTGGAATTTGCCCGGATGAATCCGGAGCAGAGTTTTCATGAAGTGATGCAGCAGATTCAGCAGCGCTTTCCCAAAATGGATGCGCTGATTCATACCGGTGATCTGGCGCAAGTGCCGGTGGAACGAACTTATCAGCGTTATTTAGACTTTATCCAGTTCTTAAACGTGCCGCATTATCAAATTCCAGGTAATCATGATGACACCCGGATCTTTCCGTTTCATCAGAATGCCAATCAGGTACATGCGATTCATTTTGGTAGCTGGACCATGATTTTGTTGAATAGTGCGGTTCAAGGCAAGGTTGATGGCTGGGTGGAACAAGCTCAGCTTGATCAATTGAACCAATTATTGCTTGAGTTTAAGCATCAGCATGTCATCATCGCTTGTCATCATCACCCTTTTGCGATGAAATCGCACTGGATTGACCAGCACCGGCTTAAAAATGCCGAAGCTCTGAAAGATGTCCTGGCACGGCACCAGAATATAAAGTTGGTCTTGTTTGGTCATGTGCATCAGGATTCCTGTAATGAATGGCATGGTATCTATTTTTTATCCACGCCATCGACCAGTGTGCAGTTCAAACCTAAAAGCCAGGATTTCGCGCTAGATCAGGCGGCGCCCGGTTATCGTGTATTACATTTGCAACAAAATGGTGAGTTTGATACCTATATTGAACGGGTGGCATTGAGTCAGCAAAATATTAATACTGAAATTTCAGGTTATTAACTTTTCAATTTGTTTTTTTTGCATTACTTTATTGCAACCAAAGGAAATGTGATATGCATAGTCCAGACATCAAAGACTATCAATAAGCATAAAAAGTCTATATGATGACGGCCCCCACAGGAGGATAATCCTTCTACAGGGTGGATAAAAATTGCATATCACCATATTTTTTGCGTAGCAATCATACGCATATGATGAGGAATGCCCTAAATGGCGAATGACAACCAAAATCAAGTCTTAGACAATCAAACTGATGTTGTAGAAGAGAAAGCTGCAAAGCGCGTACGCAAATCTAAGCCTAAAACGACTGACGGTGGTTCTACTGCTAGCTTATTTGGTATTGAACCTTATCAACCTAAAAAAAATGAAGAATACATGTCTGAAGGTCAGCTTCAGCATTTCCGCCAAATCTTGCTGGCCTGGAAAGCCGAGTTGATGTCAGAAGTGGATCGTACGCTGAATACGATGCAAGATGAGAATACTGCCCTGCCTGATGTCAACGATCGTGCCACTCAGGAAGAAGAATTTGCAATTGAGCTGCGTACCCGTGACCGTGAACGTAAACTGATCCGTAAAATCGAACAGTCAATCGAAGCGATCCAGAATGATGACTATGGTTTCTGTGAAACTTGTGGCATCGAAATTGGTTTGCGTCGTTTAGAAGCCCGTCCAACGGCTACTTTATGTATTGACTGCAAAACCCTGGCGGAAATCAAAGAGAAGCAAAATAACGGTTAATGATGCTGTTGAATAATCCTCCCCTAACCCCTCCTTTAAAAAAGGAGGGGGACAATAGGATGGCTTATGTGGGTCGGTTCGCGCCATCGCCAACCGGCCCTTTGCATTTTGGCTCCCTCATTACCGCAGTTGCCAGTTATTGCGATGCCAAAGCCAACCACGGCACATGGCTGGTTCGGGTGGAAGATACCGATATTCCGCGTATTTATCCGGGCAGTGAAGAGCATATTTTGCGTGCCATGGACGCCTTTCAGCTTGAGCCAGACGGCGAAATCATTTTCCAGAAAGACCGTTTAGATATTTATGCAGATGTGATCGAACAATTACGTCAGCAGGGTCTGGTTTATGCCTGTCAATGTACCCGTAAAATGCTCGGTTCCAATCATATCTATCAGGATACCTGCCGTGACCTAGCTCTGGCATTCGACAATCAAGCGATCCGTTTAAAAGTCGAAGATATCGAAATCTGTTTTGAAGATCAATTACAAGGTCGACACTGCTCAAAGCTGAAGAAAGATCTGGGAGACTTTGTCTTAAAACGTCGTGACGGGATTATTAATTATCAGCTGGCGGTAGTGGTCGATGACTATCTGCAAGGCATGACCCATGTGGTACGTGGTGCTGACCTGCTGGACAATACCGAACGGCAAATCTATCTGGGGCAGTTGCTCGGTTATCCGCGTCTGAATTATATGCATCTACCCCTGGCGATGAATGATCAGGGACAAAAACTCTCAAAACAGAATCTGGCCCAAGCACTGGATTTAAGTCAGGCCCCACAACTCTTAAAACAGGCACTTAATGCTTTGCATCAGGCTGAAGTTGATCTGGATACGCCACAACGCATGCTGCAACAGGCGGTTGCGCAATGGAACATTGAACGGATTCCACATACAACAGCGCTACAAGGTTGTTATCAATAAAACCTGTTTTGGCTTAAGCTAGAATTCTAGAATTAAAATCAGAGAGGAAAAGCAGATGTTTTTTATTTTTGGATTCGGCCCTAAAACCAAAACTATTGAAAAGAGCCAGTTCCTGTGTCCAGTCTGCCGAACCCGTACAGGCTATGAGCTGAAACAGCAACGTCATTATTTTTCTTTGTTTTTTATTCCATTGATTCCACTTTCCAAGCCTAAAACTGCTTTTGTGACCTGTTCCAATTGCGGAACTGCAATGCCGAGCACAGTGCTTGACCATGCTCAGCCGGAGCCCGGGTCCAACTCCAATCTAGAAGCTTGATTCTTCCCGGCTTGGATTGACCTGCCGAGTGGTCGAATCAATTTTCAGCACTAAACTGATCATCACCGCACAGATAATCAATGATGACCCCCCATAACTAATAAATGGCAGGGTCAAACCTTTGGTCGGTAACACGCCCATATTCATACCGGCATTCACCAGAATCTGTAACAGGAAAATGATACAGATCCCATAGGCCAGATAGCCGGCGCGTAGATATTGATGTTGCAAGGCACGATGTCCGATCCGGATACAGCAGACCAGCATGGTAAAAGACAGGATCAGGATGGTCGCAATACCTAAAAAGCCAAATTCCTCACCTAAAATCGCCAGCATAAAATCAGTATGCGCTTCAGGCAGATAAGACATTTTCTGAATGCTGTGCCCCAATCCAACCCCGGCCCACTCACCACGGCCGAAGGCCATTAGTGCATTCGAGAGCTGATAACCGCTACCCAGTGGATCTTCCCATGGATTTGAAAAAGACATCAAACGCTGCAAGCGATAAGGCTCTAATAAAATCGCTGCGGCAAATGCACCGACCAAGGTCATAAAGGCCACACCAAACTGAATCCACGGCGCACCCGCGAGGAAAAACACGCCAAGCATGGTCAAGGTAATTACTACGGTTGCCCCCAAGTCCGGCTCAAGAATAATCAAACCGACGGTCACACCCATAATCGCACTTAAACGAACCAAACCTTTAATATTGTTCCGGACTTCTTCCGCACGGCGTACCACATAGTCCGCGGTAAAAATCGCCATCATCACTTTCGCCACTTCCGAGGCCTGCAAGGTAAATCCGGCCACCCGAATCCAGCGCTTGGAACCATTGACCTCAGTCCCGACCACCAGCACGGCCACCAACAGTACAATGGTAATAATCCACAAAAAGAAGGTGTTATTAAACCAGACCTTTAAGGGAATTTTATAGGTTAGATAGGCGGCTACTGCTGCCACAAAAATCGAAATGCCATGGCGGCTAATATAATGAAAGGCATTTTCATGCATACGTTCAGCATAAGGCATCGAGGCCGATGCCACCATGATCGAACCAATACACAGTAAAGCCAATACACAGAAAATTAGTACATTCCGTGGATTTAGCTCAGCGGGGAGCTTGGGTACCCACTGGCTATAAAATTGGTTTAGTTTATTGATCGTAGTCTGAGCAAACCCAGCCATATCACGAATCCTTGTTATTCTTAATTGAGTTCATTCACATACGCAACAAACTTGCGACCACGCTCAGGATAACCCGAGAACATATCAAAACTTGCGCATGCAGGAGACAATAGCACGACATCATCTGCCTGGGTGTGCTTTTGGCAGATTTCTACGGCCTGCTGCAAACTCTCTGCATGAACCAGCTCAGTCGTGCCCCTAATCGCTGCTTCGATGATCGGACGGTCTTCACCAATCAGCACTGCAATCTTGGCATATTTACTCAATGATTCACGCAAAGCCTTAAAGTCCTGTCCTTTGCCCTGTCCACCGAGAATAATCGCAACTTTGCCACCTTGGGCTTCAATCGCCATACCGAGACCATCGAGAGCCGCCAAGGTTGCACCGATGTTGGTGCCTTTGGAGTCGTTATAATAACGTACGCCCTGCACTGCTTTGACAAATTCGCAGCGATGTTCCAGACCTTTGAAGGTTTTTAAAGTGTTTAGCATGCTGTCCAATGGCAAACCAATCGCTTCACCGAGTGCCAGACAAGCCAGGGCATTGGCAACATTATGCGTGCCCTGCATATACATCTCGGTACTTTTTAACAGACGTTCACGACCACGCGCCAACCAGATGCCACCATCGGTATCTTTAAGAATCCCATACTGGTTCATATCGGGTGCATTCAGGCCAAAACTTTGCATCGGCGTCACATCTGGCACCAAAGGACGGGTCAAAGAATCATCCCGGTTATACACCACTTTTTTCACACCCTGAAAAATCCGGTGCTTGGCGGTGTGATAGCCCATCATATCGCCATGCCGATCCAGATGATCTTCACTCATGTTCAGTACCACCGCCACTTCAGCCGCCAGATTTGAAGTAGTTTCCAGCTGAAAACTGGATAATTCTAAGATATATAACTCAGGATCATCTTTGGTTAAATCCAGTGCAGGACGTCCCAGATTGCCACCGACCGCGACTTTTTTGCCAGCATCGGCTGCCATTAAGCCAATCAAAGTGGTCACTGTACTTTTGGCATTGGAACCGGTAATCGCGACAATGGGCTTATCCGTAGCACGGCGTAAAATCTGGATTTCACTCACCACAGGAATACCCTGCGCCATCGCCGCCTGAATTTCTGGCAATTTTGGATCCAGTCCCGGACTGATCACGATTTCTTCTGCAGACAGCAACAGCTCGGCATCAAACTGGCCGAAACTGGTCTGGACTTCGGCCGGAATCTGGTCATGTCCCGGAGGGATGGCTCTAGAATCCGTTACTGCAACGCGGTAGCCCTGGTCATGTAAGAAATTGACTGCTGCAACACCTGATATTCCGAGTCCTGCAACGACTTTTAACCCACCACGTTGTATTAACATTTTCGCCCCATATTTTGGTCTATTTTGAAACTGACGAAATGGTAGCACTTTGCTGTTTTGAATGCCTTTTCTGATTGAGCTTTCTGCATATTTTTTTGTGTCCATGCGTAAAAAAACCGTCATGCTCATGACGGTTTTTAAAATTACAGCCAAAAAGGAACTTATTTCCATTTGACCGCTTGCTGGGCCGGCTTTTCCTGTGCACTTTGCTCCGACACCGGACAGGCACAGTTGCCACCACAGCCTGCAGCCATACCCGGTTGCAGCCATTTGGCCAGACGCGTCCAGCCTTTTGCTGCGCAGGCATCAGACAGCTTCTGGAAGACTGAGTGAGAGGTGTTCGGAAACACCTTTTTAAATACCACCAGCGCACTCCACAGCACCAGTGCCGCCACAATCAGAATTTCAATCATCTCAATCTCCCATGCATATACTCAGGCAAGCTCAACGGGCCGAGGCCAACCTGAGATTAGCCCAAATAATATGAAGCAATTTGATAAGTCAGGAATGACATGAAATATGCCAAGCCAAACAGGTAAACCGTCATGATACTGACCGTTTTCCAGGAACCAGTTTCACGTTTGACTGTCGCCAAAGTTGCCAGACAATGCGGTGCATAAATAAACCACACCAGTAAAGACAGACCTGTCGCCACTGACCAGCCCAGATCACCACCACTACTGATGAGTGAAGAGAGACCTTCGGACATTGCATCGTCATCTACGGCAGACAGTGCATAGACAGTGCCCAATGCAGCAACCACCACTTCACGTGCTGCCATGGCTGGAATCAAGGCAATACAGATCTGCCAGTTAAAACCGAGCGGTGCAAAGATTGGCTGCATCAGATGACCGAGCATACCTGCCAGTGAATAATCAATCGCCGGCAAAGTCGCACCTTCTGGGGGTTGCGGGAAGGTACACAGGAACCAGAGTACAATCGATAAGGCAAAGATGATACCGCCGACCCGCTTCAAGAAGATTTTGCCGCGATCCAGCAAGCCGATCCAGACGTTTTTCAGATCCGGGAAACGGTAGCTTGGCAGCTCCATCAACAGCATGTGCTGGGATTTATCTTTATGGAAAAATTTCAGTACAAAAGACACCGCCAGAGCACTGACAATACCCGCCATATACAGGCCAAATAACACCAGACCTTGCAGGTTCATAAAACCCCAGACAGTTTGCTGTGGAATGAAAGCTGCAATCAGCAAGGCATATACCGGCAAACGTGCTGAACAGGTCATCAGCGGTGCCACAAAAATCGTGGTTAAACGATCTCGCGGATCACTGATGGTACGCGATGCCATGATGCCCGGAATGGCACAGGCAAAGCTGGACAATAACGGAATAAAGGCACGGCCTGACAGGCCCGCTTTAAACATCAGCTTATCGAGCAAGAAGGCTGCTCGTGGTAAATAACCTGATTCTTCCAAGACTAGAATAAAGAAGAACAGAATCAGAATCTGTGGCAGGAATACCACCACCCCGCCGGCACCAGCAATAATCCCGTCCACCACCAGACTATTCAGTAAAGGATGAGCAATATATTCACCGAGGAATTCACCGAGCCAACCAAAGAAGGTTTCGATGCCATCCATAAACGGCGCAGCCCAGGCAAATACCGCTTGGAAAATCACGAACATCATTACAGCCAGGCTGAGTAGACCCAGTACCGGATGTAAAAAAATCCTGTCGAGAAAATCAGTACGTTTGTCTTCCTGATCGACGAAATTGACCACGTCGTTCAGAATGACTTCTACCTGCTGATGCGGGTCACCCTTTAAGCCACTCAGTTCAGTCTGCGGTACCGAGAATTTTCCCTGATCCAGGGCATTCTTCAGGTTTTCAATCCCTGAACTGCGTACCGCTACAGTTTCCACCACGGGCACGCCGAGACGTTCAGACAGCTTCTGGGTATTGATTTGCATCCCACGACGGCGTGCTTCATCCATCATGTTGAGTACAACCAGAATCGGACGACCCAAAGCAATCATTTCTAGGACCAGACCCAGATGCAGTTTCAGGTTAGTGGCATCTACTACACATAAGAATGCATCCTGCTGCTGTTCTTCTGCGATTTTACCTTGCACCACATTACGGGTGATTTCTTCATCCGGACTGGTCGCATCCAGACTATAAGTTCCTGGCAAATCCAGTACCCGCACCGCTTTGCCTGAAGCAAGCTGAAACGTACCGACTTTACGTTCAACCGTGACCCCCGCATAGTTACCAACTTTTTGGCGTGTTCCGGTTAAATGGTTGAATAATGAAGTTTTACCGCAATTAGGGTTACCGACAAGGGCAATACGTAATGTATCACTCATGCCGACACCGCCTGTTCGATTTCAATTTTGGCTGCTTCTGATTTACGCAAAGCAAAACGGGTAAATCCAACTTGAATCAAAATGGGATCTCCACCAAAAATACCTTTCGTAATCACCTGTACCTTCGTACCCGGCACAAAGCCTAGAGTTTCCAAACGACTCGCGACGACATCGTGTAGAGCACTTTCACCATCAGTTGTTCGACTCACTTTTCGAATGATGGCAATTTGTTTTGCTTTTAAATCAGACAAACGCACCGTGAAATTCCTGAACTATTTTGTACAGTATACAAACAAATGAGAATAATTAACAAATAAGATTGATTACATGCTGAATTAGTTTTTATATCACATCGACAGTCTGGTGAAATTAAACTACAGTGGAGAATACCTATTAAATTCATCGCTTTTTCAGATCAGATCCTTGCACCCTATGCTGAATAAAAAACCCCGTATTCCCGCCCCGGTTCAAATTCCTGAAGCCTTGAGCTATTTACAGGGTTTTCGTGATTATCTGATTGCGCAAACGGTCAGTCCACACACCCGAAATGCCTATTTATCTGATTTGCTGCAATGTGCAGAATGTCTGAGCAAGCCTTTGCCAGAATGGACCCATGACGATATTTCCGATGTATTGATTGCACTGACCAAACAGCAAAAAAGCCCACGCTCAATTGCCCGCTGTCTGTCAGCCTTGCGTTCATTTTATAAATTTCTGCGTGAACAGAAGCTGCGTAGTGATAATCCGGTGGCAGCGCATAAAACCCCGAAGCTTGGCCGTGCCTTGCCCAAAGATTTGTCTGAAGCCGATGTTGAGGCCTTGATTGATGCCCCCGATATCAATACTGCTTTAGGCCTGCGTGACCGTGCCATGTTTGAAGTGCTGTATGCTTGCGGTTTACGTGTCACTGAACTGATTAACTTACGTCTGGAACTGATTAACTTAAAACAGGGCTATTTACGCATCGTCGGTAAAGGCAATAAAGAACGGCTGGTACCGATGGGACACATGGCCTGTGAATGGGTGGAAAAATATCTGAATGAAGCCCGTCCACAACTGTATAAAACCTCAACCGATTATCTGTTTTTGACTCAGCATGGCGGCATCATGAGCCGGCAAAATTTCTGGTATGCGATTAAACGCTATGCTTTACAGGCCGGGATTGCATCCGAGCTGTCACCGCACACCTTGCGGCATGCCTTTGCGACGCATCTGCTCAATCATGGCGCAGATTTACGTGTGGTACAGATGCTGCTTGGACATAGTGACCTGTCGACCACCCAGATTTATACCCATGTCGCGCAAGTGCGGATGCAGCAGCTGCATGCAGCGCATCATCCACGGGCTTAAAACATCTACATATGGAATAAACTGAGAAGTTTGACGTGTTTGTATTTTTTTTTGTTATGCTAATGCTCTGTTTTTAGTCCAAGAAGAAAAGGGTTATTTATGACATTTGCCCGCTCAAAAGTTTTTATGGCTTGTACACTTGCTGCTGGTTTGGGGCTTAGCGCATGTTCCAATTCCGATAACAACACTAAAAAGCAAGATACACTGACTGCAAGTGCACCAGCAACGGGAGAAGCCTCTACCCTGACCGAACGCAATGCACAACAGCGTCTGGTCTCTACCTTGGAAAAGCATTTCAAAACTGCGGGGATCAGTGCCAAAATTATCGATATTAAAACCACCGAAGTACCGAACCTGTTCTGGGTCAGTCTGGAAGATATGTCTGCGGTCTATGTCACCAGCGATGGTAAATACCTGATTCAGGGCGACGTGATCCGACTCGGTGATAAACAGCTGCATAATGTCAGTGAAAACCTGCAAGCCGGAATCAACAACAAACTCTTTGCCGAACTGAAAGCAGAAGATCTGCTGATCTATCCGGCCAAAGGCAAGGCCAAGCATGTGGTCTATGTCTTTACCGATGTCAGCTGTCCGTATTGCCATAAATTCCATGAACAAATGGATGAAATGAATAGTAAAGGTATTGAGGTTCGTTATATCGCCTGGCCGCGTGGTGAACAGCATATGCCGGCCATGGAAGCAATCTGGTGTAGTGCTGACCGTCATAGTGCTTTTGATCAGGCCATTGCCGGCGCACAGATTAGTGCAGAGAAATGTGAAAATCCTGTTCAAGATCAATATCACATGGGCCTGAATATGGGCGTCAATGGCACCCCTGCCATTTATAGTTCGGAAGGGGTTTACCTAGGCGGATATCTGTCTAGCGCTGAATTATTGAAGCGACTTAAATAACTCATTTTAATACGTTATTTAACTTTATTTTATACATAAAGATATTCTGAAATGACCCTAGAGTCATGGCGTTTTTTTAGCTATGATCTAGGTTCTCGTAAAAAACTGTTTATTTGGAGTGTGACGTGAAACCAGTTCGTCTGGCTATCCTCGGTCTTGGTACTGTAGGTGGTGGTGCCTTGAAACTATTAAAAGAAAATGCTGCTGAGATTAAACGTCGCACCGGTCGTGAAATTGAAATTACCTATGTAGGCACCCGTCGTCCACGTCCTGATCTGGACCTACCTGCATCAGTGAAACAAAGTGCAGATTTGATGGACATCGTGCGTCAACCTGACGTAGACGTGGTGGTCGAAGTCATGGGCGGGATTCATCCTGCTTTTGAAATTATTATGGAAGCCATGAAACATGGCAAGCATATTGTCACTGCCAACAAAGCACTCTTGGCTGAACATGGGAATGAGCTGTTTAAAGCGGCTGAAGACAACGCCGTGCAGATTGCCTATGAAGCGGCAGTGGCTGGCGGTATTCCCATTATTAAAGTGATTCGTGAAGGTCTGGCGGCCAACAAGATTGAATGGCTGGCGGGCATCATCAATGGTACGGGGAACTTCATTCTCAGCGAAATGCGTGAAAAAGGCCGTACTTTTGAAGACGTACTCAAAGAAGCACAAGAACTCGGATATGCCGAAGCCGATCCAACCTTTGACGTGGAAGGTATTGATGCTGCACATAAGCTGACCATTCTGGCGTCATGTGCCTTTGGTATTCCGCTACAGTTTGACAAAGTCTTTACTGAAGGTATTGGCAAAGTCACTGCACAAGATGTGAAATATGCAGAAGACCTCGGTTTCCGTATCAAGCACCTGGGAATTGCACGCCGCACCGATGCCGGGATTGAACTCCGTGTTCATCCAACCCTGATTCCTGAAGAAGAACTGATTGCCAACGTCAATGGCGTGAAAAACGCCGTACTGGTACAAGCCAATGCGGTTGGCCCAACGCTGTACTATGGCGCAGGTGCGGGTGCAGGCCCAACGGCTTCTGCTGTGGTCGCAGACGTGGTGGATATTGTCCGTGATATCATTTATACCGAAGACGGTGCTGGAACCATTCCGCAACTGGCCTTTGAAGCCCTGACCGATTTACCGATCTTGAGTCGTGAACAAATGACCACCGGCTATTACATCCGTATTAATGCCGAAGATCAAATGGGCGTGCTTGCCGATGTCACCACGATCCTCAGTCGTGCCGGGATCAGTATTGATGCCATCATGCAGCAACCTCGCTTAAAAGACCTTATTCCGATCGTGATTCTGACCGATCCTATCGTCGAATCAAAAATGGATGCAGCGCTCTCACAAATTCAAGCATTACCCGTCATTCATGGCGAAATTGTACGAATTCGTTTAGAATCGCTTGATAATTAATCGGGTTAAGGGGAGTATTTCCCCTTGCCAAGCTCTACACACAATTGGAACATCATCATGTCGAATGCCAATCGTTATACTGGTTTAGTTGACCGCTATCGCGACCGTTTACCAGTGTCTGCAACTACTCGTGCGATCTCTTTGGGTGAGGGTAATACTCCACTGATCAAGCTTGAGAATATTCCACGCATTATTGGTAAAGATGTTGAAATTTATGTGAAGTACGAGGGCTTAAACCCGACTGGTTCATTTAAAGACCGCGGTATGACTATGGCAGTGACCAAAGCCGTTGAAGAAGGCTCTAAAGCCATCATCTGTGCATCCACTGGTAATACTTCTGCTGCTGCGGCTGCATACGCTGCTCGTGCCGGTATCAAAGCATTCGTGCTCATCCCGGAAGGCAAAATTGCCATGGGTAAAATGGCGCAAGCGATGATGTATGGTGCGATCACCATGCAAATTCGTGGTAACTTCGATGACGGCATGCGTCTGGTGAAGGAAGTTGCAGATCAGGCACCGGTAACGATTGTAAACTCAATCAACCCGTACCGCCTGCAGGGTCAAAAAACCATTGCTTACGAGATCGTTGAAGCTTTAGGTCGTGCCCCGGATTACCACTGCCTGCCAGTGGGTAACGCAGGTAATATCACTGCACACTGGATGGGCTATACCGAAGCGGTGGCCAATCAGTCGAAAGAAGAATTTGAGCAAGTGATTTACGATGCTGAAACCGATGCTTTCACTGGTCCTAAACCGGCTGGCTTGCCAATCATGGCCGGTTACCAAGCGTCTGGTGCTGCTCCGTTCCTGCGTGGTGGTCCAGTAGAAAATCCGGAAACTGTTGCAACTGCAATTCGTATTGGTAATCCGCAAAGTTTCAATCATGCCAAAGCCGTCGTTCGTGATTCAAACGGCTGGTTTGATGAACTGACGGATGCTGAGATTCTTGAAGCACAACGTCTGCTGTCGATGTATGAAGGTGTATTCGTAGAACCTGCATCTGCTGCGTCTGTTGGCGGTGCAATCCGTGATATCAAAGCAGGTAAAATTGCTGAAGGTTCAGTAATCGTATGTACCGTAACCGGTAATGGTCTAAAAGATCCAGATACCGCGATCAAACAATGTGCCGATGCGGTGATGCTGTCTATCGACGCAACCATGGCTCAGGTAAAAGACTCTATTCTGTCGAACATGTAATTTCAGCCAGAATAAAAAACCCTGCATTTGCAGGGTTTTTTATGAGCGCAGAGATTAGATTCGTTTTGGTTGCTGGCTCACCCAGCTCATCAAACGGGTCGCATCATTGGTACGCGCCTGTGAGCTATTTGCACCTAACAGTACCACTGCCACCGGACGGTTATTCAGGGTCGTATGCATCACCACACAGCGCCCTGCTTCATTAATAAAACCGGTTTTAGAAATATTGATATTCCAGCCGCCGTTACGCACCAGTGCATTGGTATTATTCGATTTCAATACACGATAACCCAAGTTAAAGTCATAGCTTGGTGTGGTCGAGAATTGACGAATCAAACCATATTGAGAAGCGGTATTCACTAAAATACCCAAATCACGTGCTGATGCCACATTTCCAGGGTGTAAGCCGGTTGATTCCATAAAGCGGGATGAATTCATGCCTAAGGCCTTGGCCTTACTGTTCATCGCTGCAATAAATGCACTGCGACCACCTGGATACGTTCGCGCCAAGGCTGCAGCTGCCGGGTTTTCAGACTTCATTAGAGCAAACAATAAAGCTTCGGCACGGTTCATGCTATCGCCAGCACGTAAGGTCGAGCTTGAGCTTTTACAACCTGCGCAAGAGAAATCAGCCTGTTGCAGCGTGATTTTTTCTGACATGTTTAAACGTGCATCGGAAATCACCACTGCTGTCATTAATTTGGTAATAGATGCAATCGGCAAAGCGGTATTGGTGTTTTTGCTAAACAGTACCTCACCGGTTTGCGCATCCATAACCAATGCAGCACGGGCATTTACAGAGGGTTGATTGCTATAACTGTTTGTATCAAAAATCTGTGTTGTTTTTGCTGGTTGCTGAACACTGACCGACTGCTGGGTGCTCGGTACACTCTGACGCAAGGTCGTGGTCACGGTGGCTGAACCGGGTGGCGAAGGCTCATCAGCAGCCACACGGAAATCATCACTCATCAGCTGATTGACTTCCTCAGAAGACCAACTAATGCTGGATCCGCCCTCTGTCGTGCCAGAATTCATAATGATTTCAGCAAAACTTGTCGCACTCATGCTGACTAACACGGACAGGCCCAATACATGCCTTAAAGACTTGTTTATTTTCTTCACTATTTCTTCACTCAACTAACAGAGGTAAGATTGATTTGCGTATTACCTCTAATATGCCTTACATTTAAACACATTGCAGAACATTTTTTGATCTTGACACTGTGTGATAAGTTTCAGATTTTATCTTGCGAATAGGATTGCTAATTTTGTACTTTCATTGCAAGCTTATTTTGCTTTATGTAACAAAAAAATGATTTTTTTAACAGAGGGAGAGCGTAGGTGATCACAGTTTTAGTTGTGGACGACCATGAATTAGTACGTACTGGAATTTGCAGAATGCTGGAAGACCATGCGGAGGTTCAGGTGATTGGACAGGCTGAATCTGGTGAAGAAGCGATTTCTCTGGTTCGTCAGCATCATCCGAATGTGGTTTTACTGGATGTGAATATGCCGGGCATTGGTGGCGTAGAAACCACGCGTCGTCTGCTTCAGAGCGCCCCTGAAACCAAAGTACTGGCTGTCAGCGGTCTGGCAGAAGAACCCTATCCTTCGCTGTTATTAAAAGCCGGAGCCAAAGGTTATATTACCAAAGGGGCGCCGATTTCAGAAATGGTTCGCGCCATCAATAAAGTCATGCAAGGCGGTAAATATTTTAGTGCCGACATTGCAGAACAGTTAGCGAGTTCTTACCTTTCTGATACACAGCAATCGCCTTTTGATGCACTGTCAGAACGTGAAATGCAAGTGGCGATGATGGTGGTGAACTGTATCAGCGCTCAGGAAATTGCTGACAAGCTCTTTGTCAGCGTCAAAACCGTAAATACTTATCGTTATCGTATTTTTGAAAAACTGAATATTGATAGTGATGTCAAACTGACGCATCTGGCCATGCGCTATGGACTCATTAAACCCTAGCCTTTAACGAGTTCCGGTGCATATGGCACAACCATCTAGTTACTCTGCTCTCAACCGATATCATCTTGGTATCTGGTATAGCGCTTATCGCCTGCTGATCAGCACTGGCCTGCTGCTTATTTTTCTACTGACCTACCCCGAACTGACCAGCGACTACCAATATCCGCAGCTGTATTATTATGCGCTGGGAATCTGGGTAGCAATCAATACGGTACAGCTGTTCGCGTTGAAGTGGATCAGACGTCTGATCCAGCCGCAGCTGATCATGATTTTCTTTGTTGATGTCTGCCTATTAAGTTTGCTGACCTTGGCCAGCAATGGTCCGAATCTGCAAATCGGGCTGCTGTTCGTGATTACCATTTTTTCTGCATCTTTATTATTAGATGCAAAAAAAGCATTGGTCTTCACCCTGATTGCCGTCATTAGCATTATCTATCAGCATTTTATCGGCAGTATTTTTGCATTTTCCTCACTTAGCAATATCAGTAATAGCGCCCTGCTGGCCTTTTTGTTTTTTGTCGTCTATGGCACCGGGCAAATTGCCGTGCGCCGTTTTCAGATTCTGGAAAACCTGAACTTCTCTCAATCGCTGGAACTTTATCGCTTACAGAATATTAACCGTTATATTCTGGAGCAAATTGAAACCGGTTATCTGGTTCTGGATGAAAATTATCATGTGGTACTCAGTAATCCTGCTGCCTGTCATCTGCTTGGGATTGAATCCAAATACGGTCTGGAAAAATTTACCTTATACCAGTCACAGCCGGATTTATTTGAACTGATCCATTTTGAAACGCTGGAAAATGGTGAACGCTTTCAGTTTGAATCCCAGCAAAGTCGCTATAACATTCATGTCCAGGTACAAAAGCTGATTGTACCGCATCAAACCCTAACGCTACTGGTATTACAGGATGCCAAAAAACTCAATCAGCAAGTGCAACAACTCAAACTTGCCGCACTGGGGCAGCTTTCGGCCAGTATTGCGCATGAAATTCGTAATCCTCTAGCCGCCATTGTCCAGGCCAATGATTTGTATCTAGACTCGGAAGCTGAACAGCAACAGCTACTCCACCAGATGATTGGCCGGCAGGCGACCCGGATTGACCGGATTATTCAGGACACACTGAATATGGTCAAAAATAAAGAAACCCATCCGGTGCCGATTCATCTCAATGAATTTATCCCGTTATTTATCCAGGAAGATCTGGCTGATATTCGTGATCAGATTCAATTTAATATTGATGTCTCGCTGGCGATTCAGTTTGATGAGGCACAATTCCGGCAAATCCTGATAAATCTGATTCGCAACGCCATCCGTCACAATTCAGCAGATGCCAATTACATTCAGCTGAATATACATCCCTATGAACATCGGGTCTGGATTGATATCCGGGATTTCGGCTCAGGTGTAGCCATACACGACCAGGCCCTATTATTTCAACCTTTTTTCAGCACCTCGATTAGTGGAACCGGATTAGGACTGTACTTATCACATAGTTTTTGTGAAGCAAATCAGGCACAATTAAACTATATACAACAAGAACAGGGCGCATGCTTTCGCATTAGCTGCCAACGTATTACGGTATAAAGGGGTTTAAGGGAAATGAGTGTGGAACAACAGCCACTGGTGCTCTTGGTGGATGATGAAGAAGATTTATGCACCCTCATGCAAATGTCGTTGCTGCGGATGGGGATTCGTACGCACATCGCACATTGTCTGCAAGATGCTAAAAAATGTCTTGCAGATCATCAATATGATGCCTGTTTAACTGACCTGAACCTGCCCGATGGCAATGGTTTGGAGTTACTGGAGTGGATTGGCCATCTCTACCCTGCACTTCCTGTCGCGGTTCTGACCGCCTATGGCAACATGGAAATCGCGATTGCTGCACTCAAGGCCGGTGCCTTTGACTTTGTCAGCAAACCGATCAATCAGAAACATCTGGAACAGCTGCTACAAAAAGCACTGAATAAACCGGTGGATTATTCCCATAATAATCCAAATGATGCTTTAGAACATAAAATGCTGATTGGGCAATCGATACCGATTCAGCACTTACGTATTACCTTACAAAAAATTGCCCGCTCACAGGCACCGGTTTTTATTACTGGCGAATCGGGAACTGGCAAGGAAGTGGTGGCCAATCTGGTCCATCGCCTGAGTAACCGCAATGAAGGTCCTTTTATTGCGATTAACTGTGGTGCCATTCCGACTGAGTTGATGGAAAGCGAACTGTTTGGGCATAAGAAAGGCAGCTTTACCGGCGCTGCTCAGGACAAACAGGGACTGATTCAATCTGCCCATGGTGGCAGTCTGTTTCTGGATGAAATTGCAGAATTACCGCTTTCTATGCAGGTCAAATTGTTACGTGCCGTACAGGAAAAACGTATTCGTCCACTCGGTTCGGATACCGAAATTGATGTGGATTTCCGTGTGATCAGTGCCACGCATCAGGATCTGGAAGCCTTGGTGCAACAAGGCAAATTCCGTCAGGATTTATATTTCCGTATTCATGTAATGGATCTGACTTTACCGCCGCTGCGTGAACGCGGCCAGGATATTCTGTTATTGGCCGAACACTTTATTCAGAAGATTTGCCAGGAATGGGGCATTTCCAATAAAAAACTGACCGAACGCAGCAAAGAGTTCTTATTGGGACAATATTATCCAGGTAATGTACGTGAATTACGTAACATTATGGAACGCGCGATTACTTTAAGTGATGAAGAGCGGATTGATCTTCAGCATTTGCAGAGTGCACCGCTGCGTCAGGCGCTAAACAGCCCTCAGGAGATGAATACGCTCACGAGCGAGATTATTGCGACCGAAACCCTGATTGCACCTAAAAAGCTGCCTGAAGAGGGTCTAGAGCTGTATTTGGAAAAGGTCGAAAAAGAAATTTTACTCAATGCGCTGAATCTAACGCACTGGAACCGAACACTGGCCGCAAAAAAACTCGGCATGTCGTTCCGTTCCCTGCGCTATCGTTTGAAAAAGTTCGGACTGGATACCGAAGAAGACGAATAATTATTTTTGTAGGAGCAGCAAGTCTGTAACATGTTCCAGATAGCTCTCCTCACGCATTTCCTGCTTAAACGGATAGTTGAAATGCGGCTGCACGCCCCGCCCTTCAATCATCTGGCCACTCGGGCTAAAGTATTGCGATACGGTCATCTGTAAGGCTGAATCATTGCTTAAAGGAAAGAGTTTCTGCACTACGCCTTTGCCATAGCTCTTTTCTCCGACTACCCAGGCACGATTATGTTCTTTCAAGGCTGCAGTAAACACTTCTGCTGCAGAAGCCGAGCGGTTGTTAATCAGCACCCCAACTTTCAGATTCTGGAACTCAAAACTCGGCAAGGCCTGAAATTGCTGGTTGCCTTCAGCACGGCTTTTGGTCGAGACAATTACGCCCTGATTCAAAAATAAATCGGCAGATTCAACTGCTGCAGACAATAAGCCTCCCGGGTTATTACGCAGATCAAATAATACGGCTTTTAAGCGTTTATCCGAGTAACTTTCGATTAGACGTTTAATTTCATTGGCAGTATCTTGCTGAAAAACCTTGATCTGTAAAACCAGAACCTGATTATTGTGCAGGCTCGATTTAATTTCAGTATCCAGTTTGGTATTGCGGACCAGACGAACGGCCGGACTTTGCGGGGAGAGCTGAATCATGAGCGTAGAGCCAACGGCTCCGCTCAATAACTGCCGGACTTGTTCCTGATTCAGGCTACTTAAGACCTGATCGTCAATTTTATAAACAGTGACGCCATTTCGCAGTCCTTGCTTGGCTGAATCTGCATCGGCACTCAGTCCCTGAACCACCCATTGCTTCAACCGCGGGTCAAATTGCAGATCAAAATCAATGCTGGCCAGATCCCCTTCGGTATATTCACGCAGCTGCTTATAATCTTCAGGCGACAAATAACGGGAATAGCGGTCTAAGCCACTGACCAGACCCTGAATGGCCTGTTGGAATAAGGCATCGTCATTTTTATCTTGAATATAATTATCTTTTACAATGCCATAAATTTGTACGAATTCCTGAATAGATGCTACAGGGATTTCAGAATAGACCTGCCCATCCATTTCCATATCATCGAATGCGGGCTCATTTGAACCCGCACCCCAGGCTGAATGACTCAAACACATCAGTAAGCATGGTATTACAACAGACTTCCAGCGTGTTCTTGTCATTCTTTGACCTTTTTAGAATTTTATCGAAAATTATGCATCAAGCTGAATCAGGTTACGACCTTGCATTTCAGCAGGCACTGGAACTTGCATCAGGCTTAATAAAGTCGGTGCAACATCTGCCAATACACCGCCTTCTGCGATCGTGGCCTGAGTTGGACCCACATAAATAAATGGAACCAGTTCAGTGGTATGCTGAGTATGTACCTGACCACTGTGATAGTCCTGCATCTGCTCTACGTTACCATGATCGGCAGTCACAATCATATGACCTTTTTGCGCCATTACCGCTTCATAAACCCGGCCCAAACAGGTATCAACTGCTTCAACAGCTTTCACCGCAGCATCGAATACACCCGTATGACCGACCATATCACCATTAGCAAAGTTCACGACCAGCAGATCAAATTCACCTGAATTGATCGCAGCCACCAGCTCATCAGTCACTTCATAAGCACTCATTTCCGGTTTAAGGTCATAAGTGGCTACGTTTGGCGATGGAATCAGGATACGTTTCTCACCCGGATATTCATCTTCACGGCCGCCGCTGAAGAAGAAGGTCACATGCGCATACTTTTCTGTTTCCGCGATACGCAGCTGAGTTTTACCCAAGTTAGACAGGTATTCACCAATCGAGTTGACCAATGCTTCAGGCATATACGCCACAGGTGCATCAATCGTGGCTTGATAACGCGTCAACATGACAAACTTCGCCAGATTTGGCACCACTTTACGTTCAAAACCGGCAAAGTCTTTTTCCACAAATGCGCGGGTCAATTCACGGGCACGATCGGCACGGAAGTTCATGAATACGACGCTATCGCCATCCTGAATTTTTGCCAGCTCGCCAATACGGGTCGCTTTGACAAACTCATCCGACTCATCGGCTGCGTAAGCCTGATCCAGACCTTCAACTGCGCTGGCAGCTGTACGAACCGCTTCACCTTCAGTCAACAAGCGATAGGCCTGTTCAACACGATCCCAACGGTTGTCACGATCCATGGCAAAATAACGGCCAATCATGGTCGCAATACGACCTTGACCTGGATATTGTGCGAATAAGGCATCCAGTTTTTCCAATGACGGCTGGGCACTTCGTGGCGGCGTATCACGACCATCCAGGAAAGCATGCAAATAAACTTTGACACCACGTTTGAGTGCCAGTTCAGCCATCGCAACAATATGGTCTTCATGCGAATGCACACCGCCTTGAGATAAAAGGCCGAGCAAATGCACTGCACCACCTGAAGCTTTGGCTTTTTCAACCGCATCGACGAGTACTTCATGATTGAAGAAATCACCGGTACGAATGTCTTTGGTAATCCGGGTAAAATCCTGATACAGCACACGACCTGCACCGAGGTTCATATGTCCGACTTCCGAGTTCCCCATCTGGCCATCTGGCAGACCAACATCTTCGCCTGAACCCGAGATCAAACCATGCGGATGCTTGTCCTGCATTGCAGTTAAATTTGGTCGTTTAGCTGCTAAAAACGCGTTGTCTTCGACCGCTTCGCGATGACCCACACCATCCATAATCACCAAAACGTGAGGGATTTTGCCAGCAGTTGCATCCGTCATAATGAAATACTCTGTTCGTCTACGAATTAATCGCTCTATTTTAGCGAAGTTTGCAAAAAGAGGCCATGACCAGAGTATGGTTTAAGCCACTCATCGCGATTGATTTGTTCTATTTTCCTGGGTCTTAGCGTGCCCGATGCAGCAGGTAACCCCCAATACCGAACATGATCAGAATCGGAATAAAGACAAACCATGCCGGAGATGGCGCATAGACCAGACTGGCATAGCCGAGGAAATCCTGTAGATAGAAAAAGCCCAGACCGGCAAATAAGGCAATCACCAGACGAAAACCCATGGATTGCTGACGCAGCGGCCCGAAAATAAATGAACAGGCAATCACCACCAGTGCAATCAGGGCAAAAGGAGAACCGAGTTTCTGCCAGAAAGCCAGTTGATAGGTTTTTGGCACCTGACTATATTCATGCATATAACTTGTGAAACTGACCAGTTGGCTCGGTGACAAGTCTTCAGGATCGATGGTGACCATATGCACATATTTTGGCTGTAATGCCAGTGCCAAAGGTTGCTGTTCCTGCTTGATCAGGGTAGCACTACCATTTTGCAGAATATCGAACTGCTCGGTATTGCTTAATGTCCAGGAGCCATCTGTGACGAATTCGCCCTGATCCGCTTGCAAGGTGCCGCGTAAGCGATAATTTTCATCAAAATCCAGCATCTGCACATTTTTCAGCTGACCTTGCGAATTGGCATAATCAATATAAATAAAGCGCTGCCCTTCCCGTGTCCAGTAACCCCGCACTTCGCCCAGTTGCGCGGCTTTACTCGAACTTTTTACGCTCTTGGCCTGTTCATTGGTATAAGGAATCACCCACTCGCTCAAGGCAAATGACAAGACCACCAGCAGTAATGCTGAACGGATCACCCAGCCAACAATCCGCCACAGACTGATCCCGATCGAGCGCATCACAATCAGTTCACTATTTGAGGCTAATGTGCCCAAACCTAAAACCGCACCGATCAGCGCCGAGATCGGCAGAATTTCATAAAGATAATTCGGAGCACCCCAGAGCACATATTTCAAGGCATCCCAGGCGCCATAACCTTCTTTTAGTGAACCCAGCTCACCCAGATAAGTAAATAACACCTGTAAACCCGCCAACACAGCGGTTGCACCCAGCATCGCCAGCGCAGTGGTTTGGGTCACATGTTTTGCAACTATACGACGTGCCAACATTATTAAGACCTCACTCGCTGAATCTGTTTCTTGATTTTCGGGGCCAAATTCTGTTTACGTGAGAACAAGGCACCCGCAATCGCATAAGCAATCAGGATCAATGGATAAGCCCAGATCCCCATTTCCTCTTTACTGATCCGGGTTTTCACGGCCATTAACGCCACAATCAGACTGGCAAAGATCATGAGCGCCGGAAATAACTTGAGATAACGACCTTGGCGCGGACTCACTTCAGACAAGGCCACGGCCAGAATCAAAGCAATCAGAATCGCAAATGGTACAAATACCCGCCAGCCTAATTCACTGGCCACCACAGGATCCTGACGGTTCTGCCACAATTGCGAGGTTGGCAGGGCTTCAACTTCAGCACTGGCAAACTGTGCTTCCTCATCATTTTCTAAACGCAGACGATAGCTTGCAAATTCAGCCTGGGTATATTGCGGAGTGCCCGGATAGATTTCATAACGGCGACCTTGAATCAGATCGACCACATTGGCCGCATCATTTGGCACCTCAATGCGGGTGGCTTCCTGGGCCAGAATCATCACATCTGGTTTACCGGGTTTTTCTGCTCGCTGATAGAAGAAAATATCTTTTAAGTTTTTACGGTCTTCGGACAGATCACCGGCATAAATGGTATAGGGGCCAGAGGAAATAAATTCTTTCGGTCGCACCAGGTCAAAGCCGGTGCGTACCGCCTGACTGGTGGTCAGCGCTTCAAACTGGCGGATTCCCCATGGCGCTGCCCAGAGCATCAAGCCGGCTTGGGCAATGAGAAACACCAAGGTCATCGGCACCAGAAGGCGCGCCAATTGATGCCGGCTGACACCACTGCCATTCATCACCGCCATTTCATGGTCGACATATAAACGGCCAAATACCAGCATCAGGCCAATAAAGAAACCGAGCGGAAGAATTAAGGTCAAAAACTCAGGCAAACGGTAGCCAATGATGCTAAATAAAATGCCTGCATCCAGACGGCCTTGCGCTGCGACACCAAAATACTTGATCAGTCGGCCACCCATCATGATCAAGGTCAATAAGGCAATCACCACCAAGGATGTCGAGACAACTTGCTTGACCAGATAACGCCGAATAATCAAATTAATTCTTCCAAAATAAGGTCTATAAAACGAGTGCTAGTTTACCCGAATAGCAAAAATATAAAACCTAGACGGCCCTACCCATTGAAACTCTATTCAGATAAATGGTTCAATGACTGAATGATTTACAAATCTAGACAGGCGTGAAAACAGAATATGAAACTTACAATTAATACGTCATTCCCAGAGAATGGATCAAGTCAATCTTTGTTGATTTTAGTTGACTCAGAACAACTTCAAAATACCACCTCAACCTATCAAATCAACAATTTAGACAGATTAATTGAAGCATCTCAGTTCAAAGCAGCTTTGGCTGAAAGTCTGAGCCTGATTGGCCAAGTCAGCCAGTCCAGCCATGCAGCACTGATCGGTTTAGGCAAAGTCGCTGAATTGCAACCAGCAAAACTCGCAAAAATTGCCCAGACTATTATTCAGGCCACTCAAAAAAAATTCAAACAGATTTCTGTAGACCTGACACAACTTCCACAAGAATTGCATTATCTGTTTGCTCTGGCTTTGACTCAAGCCAGCTATGGTTATGATGAATATAAGTCGAAAAAGAATGAATTTGTACTTGAACAGATCGACCTGATTGCCACGCATAGCGTTTTAACGACAGAACAGCTGCAACTGGTTCAAGCAGTACAGAGCGGGCAAAACCTGGCACGTGATCTGGGCAACCGTCCGGGCAATATCTGTTTCCCGGAATATCTGGCAGATCAGGCCATCGCCTTGGCTGCTGAATATCCGGATTTACTGAAAGTCACGGTACTGGATGAACAACAGATGGCAGATTTAGGCATGGGTGCCTTCCTTGCAGTCAGCCAGGGTTCAGAGCGTCCGGGTCGTATTATCAGCATTGAATATCAATCAGAGCGTAGTGAAGCGCCAGTGGTACTGGTCGGTAAAGGCATTACCTTTGATACCGGTGGTATTTCACTCAAACCTGGCGCAGGTATGGATGAAATGAAATACGACATGTGCGGTGCAGCCTCTGTACTGGGTACCATGCGTGCATTGTGTGAGTCCCGCTTAGCTCTGCATGTGGTAGGAACCATTGCCGCAGCAGAAAATATGCCTTCTGGTAAAGCCACTCGTCCAGGTGATATCGTCACGACGATGAGCGGTCAAACGGTTGAAATCCTGAATACCGATGCCGAAGGTCGTCTGGTGTTATGTGACACCCTGACCTATGTGAAACGTTTCAACCCTGCTCTGGTGATTGATATTGCGACCTTGACCGGT
This sequence comes from Acinetobacter sp. YH12106, assembly GCF_013418995.1. NCBI lineage: Bacteria > Pseudomonadati > Pseudomonadota > Gammaproteobacteria > Moraxellales > Moraxellaceae > Acinetobacter > Acinetobacter sp. YH12106. The sequence goes on along the minus strand of NZ_VPAV01000004.1, from coordinate 14,023 downwards.
GCATGTGTGGTGGCTTTGGGTTCCGTGCTGACAGGTCTGTTCACACCAGATGATAAATTGGCAGCAGAACTGGAAACTGCCGGCCAGCATTCATTTGACCGGGTATGGCGTATGCCGGTCATAGATGACTATCAGGAACAACTCGATTCACCATTTGCCGATATTGGCAATATCGGTGGCCCAAAAGCTGGTTCTGTCACTGCAGCCTGCTTCTTGCAACGTTTTACCCGTGAATATCGCTGGGCACATCTGGATGTTGCAGGTACAGCATGGAACTCAGGTGCCAATAAAGGGGCAACCGGGCGTCCAGTGCCATTATTGATGCAGTTCCTGGCCAACCGCGTTCAAACGAATGGCTAAGGTCAGCTTTTATTTATTTGAAAAAAGTCCTGAACGACAAGTCGAAAGTGCTTGTCGTTTATGCCGCAAGATTCTGCGCCAGCCGGCGCGGATCTGGTTACTATGTGCCGATGCAGCGTTACAACAGCAGCTGGATGAACGCCTGTGGAGCTTTGATCGCGCGAGTTTTATTCCGCATGGCATTGATCAGCCTGAGGCGAGCGTGTGTATTTCGGCAACATTGCCTGAACAGTCCGACTGGATTATTTTCAATTTTAATCCGGAAGCACTTGAACCTTACGCAAAATTTAGTCACATTATTGAGATCATTGAAAACCATGAAACGGCTAAACAGCTGGGTCGTGAAAAATTCAAACAATATCGTCGTTTAGGTATTGAGCCCAACACCCATAAGCTTTAACCGATATCACCCACAAGGAGAGGCATGTGGCATTAAATGTAGGTCCAGATTTTAAACAGCGCTGGTTAAATGTGCCAGAAGCTGTACGTCAGACCTTTATCGATGACCTCTCTCGGATCTGTGACATTTTAAAGCCTGAAACCTCTTTAGAAGAATGGCAGATTCGTGATCAGCGCTTACAGCAGGAATCTGAACGCAAGATTGAAGAAGCCTATGCGCAGCGCAAGGCTGAATTGATTGAGGCTGCACGTATTCGCAGACAGCTGGCACTCGAACAGGCCCTGGCCGATAAACGTGCTGCAGAGCAGGCTGCGATTGCACAGTTATATCAGGATGAACAGCGTAAATTTACTGAGCAGACTCAAGCCCTCGCTGACATAAACCTCAGTCTAGAGACAGAAATGCAGCACTATGTTGCCCGTTATCAGAAAAATCCTGAGCATAGTTTTGACTTTGCCCAAGGTCGTATCCAGATTCAAGACCACACCATTTTATCTGAATTAGAGAGTGTGCGTTTGCGTCTGGAACTGGAGGCAGAAACGGTGATTGAACAGACCATCAATGCACTAAGAGAACAAATGCGTGTGGCGGCCCAAGAAGAAATCGACTATATACTGAAAAATTCAGAATTTTCCGAGCAAGTGAGACCTGATTAAAAATCCCAACTCATATAAAAAGCCCGCTCATTCGGTAATGCTGATCAGTTAAGGAGTTTAGAAATAGATGCTTTAACTGTTTAGCCGTTCACGATGGAGCCTTAAGGTTTTACATCAAACATCTGTAAATTATTGGTTAATTTGGTTTTGCCCAAATGAGAAGCGGAGCTTCGCAAGGAGGACATCTTGCGGTGCAATTCACCGCATGCCTCAGACAGTTGCGGATGACCTTTCCATCCATCAAATATAATTATGAATTTAAAAAAGAAAATACCAGTCAATTGCTTAACTGAGTGGCATCCGGCTGATTCGGATTTTTAATTTGATCTTTTAGAGCACATCGGCCAGCATAAAGGCAGCATTTCCAAGCAAATAGCCAATACTTAATAAAGTACCAATCCAGAGAATACCACCCGTAATATTATAAAAGCTGAATGTGGCAAAACTCATATGGGCTGAACCGGCAGCAAAAGGGCCAAATGAACGAACAAAAGGAATAAAACGCGCAATCAGAATGGTTTTACCGCCATGTTTCACAAAATAGTGATTGGTTTTCACCATATATTCTGGCTTGAAATAGCGTGAATGCCGATTAAAATATTTTAGGCCCAGCACTTTTCCAGTGTAATAATTCACGGTGTAGCCGAGTACCGATGCAGTAAAGAGCAGTAATCCCATCGAATGCAGGGTCAATATATCGCTGCTGGCACATAACGCTCCTACAGCCAGCAATAAACTGTCACCGGGCAGAAAAAAGAAAAATACTGAGCCGGTTTCCGCAAAAATCACCAGAAACAGGATCGCGTAGATCCATACCCCATATTGATCAAGCAATAGCGGTAATGACTGTTCCAAGTTGAGTAAAAAATCGAGCATTCGACCCGTCCACCAAGGCAATATTTGCAAATTGAATTGCTGATTATCCCGAAAAATAAAAAAACAGTCTAATTTTTCAATCAGACTGTTCAGTATTTAAGCATTCCGCTTATTTTAAAAAGCCATTTTCAGCCAGAAAATCCATGCTGATCTTAGACTGTTCAGTGGTATCTGCGGCTTTATCACCGAGCAATAAACGCTCGATATAACGTGCCAACACATCCACTTCCAGATTGACCTTGCTACCCACTTTCCAGGTACCGATATTGGTACGTTCAGCCGTATGCGGAATCAAGTTCAGACTAATCACACAGCCACGCAAGTGATTAATGGTCAGGCTAATACCATCGACTGTGACCGAACCTTTTTCTGCCAGATATCTGGCAATTTCAGCCGGTGCAGTGACTTCATAATAAATCGAGCGTGCATCTGCACGCACCAAAGTGATCTCGCCGACTGCATCGACATGACCTGAAACAATATGGCCGCCAAAACGCGTGGTCGGCAACATGGCTTTTTCGACGTTAACAGGTTGACCGGCTTTCCAGTTGCCCAGTGTCGTCCGGTTCAGACTTTCACGGGACACATCAGCTGCATACCAGTTTTCGCCCCAGTCAATGACTGTCAGGCAGATGCCATTTGTAGCAATAGAATCACCCAGATGTACATCCGACATGTCCAGGTCAGTCTGGATACGTAAACGTACATCACCACCCACACTTTGCAGACTGTCTACTTTGCCAAGGCTTTCGATAATACCTGTAAACATTTTTATTTCCTTTTCTATTCTTTTACCAGAGTGCCAACTGGGTACTGACACCGGTGGTATCCACACCGCCCAATTCTGCATAATGATGCAACTGGCTGAGGAGTTGACGGATCGGTGGACCTGACCTGGCATGGGTATCGGTAATCACAATAAATTCCAGTACGCGTGCACGTTCAGATTGGCGCTGTTTGCTGACCCGATAACGTGGTACATCCTGAGTCAGCAAGGTCACCCGGCCACGTTTCAGGTTGGCCTGCAATAAATCAGTGGCGCTGATATTACCATCCGTTGAATAACTGGTCAGAATGAAACGCGCATTGATGGTCGCCAACAAGTTTTCATAGGCTTCTTTGGCATATTTGGAAGAGTTGTACTGGCTCGGACGCTCTTTGCGCCATGCCCGGTCAATCCCGCTCTTGAAGCCCTTGGTATCTGGCGTCGGTAAATCGGCCTGATCCCATAAGGTCAAAGCATTCAGGACATGGTAATTACTGCTATAGGCATGCTGATTATACGGTGGATCCAGATAAGCCACATCTACTTCAAAACCGCTCATCTGATTGGCCAGATGCTGGGCATCGACACACCACATTTCGGCAGCCATACCTTTCTTCTGATCCGACTCGCAAAAGCGGCTTGGGGTCAGCCACAGTAAAGATTCAATCCGTTCCAGCGCCGTTTGGGTTTTTCCGCCCCAGCCGTGGTGGAAACTCTTGAAAACGCCCGAGGTATTGCTGACAAAACTGGCTGAATACAGTAATGGTGCCAGCAAGGCAGACATCTCTACATCGTCAATGGCACCTTGGGCCTGCCAAGCTGCAATCTGCTGACGAATCGCATCAATACGCATGCCGTTACGACGTTTAAAGAACAAACGGTCACGGGCGGGATCATAAATTTCATCATTGCGCGGACACAGGTTATGCGTGACCCAGCCTTTCACTTCCGGCAGACGGTTCAGATAATCAATGGCTTTCTGATAGCCACCCAATTCTTTAAACGCCGGTGCTTCAGTACAGGCCAGCACCGCATGATTCAATGCATGGCTATAGGGTTCCCAGTCATTGGCAATCACGCGATAACCATTTTGACGGGCTAAGCGTGATACCACACCAGAACCAGCAAAAAAATCAGCAAAAATCGGCGCACGGCCATCTTCACGCTTCAGAGTTCCTGTAATTTCAAGTGCTTCCAGAATCAAATGTAATAAACGGCGTTTGTTGCCCAGATAAGGAACCAGCTGATGGAAAAGATATTCATCGGTGGTACGTGCCGCATGGCGACGTTTATGATAAACCGTAGACTCTGAACTCATAGTGTCTCTTGAAAAGGAATTAACCTGAAGCGCACGTCATCACCCAAGCGGGTCACATCGCGCAGCTTAAATCGGAGTTGTTCTGCCATAAGGCTGAATTCTGCATTAAACATAGTACGTGCAGACTGACCCAATAAGGTCGGTGCAACGTAACTGATCAGTTCATCAACCAATTGTTCTTGTAAAAATGCCGTAGATAAGGTCGCCCCTGCTTCCACCAAGACATCATAAATCTGATGCTGCTCAGCCAGCTGGGACAATAATTGTTTTAAAGGCTGTACCGGCAATTGTAACACACCCAGATCGGCCAGCTCTTGCCGAAAAGGTCCCATCACCAACACGGTGTCGGCTTGCGCTAGAATTTTCGCCGTTAATGGCAAACGCCCCTGACGATCCAAAATGATACGCTTGGGCTGTACTACTGTTTCAATATCTTCAATGCCATCGAGTTGCCGCACATTCAGCTGACAGTCATCGGCCAGAACTGTTTCAATCCCAGTGATGACTGCACCGGAAATGGCCCGCCAATACTGCACGTCCTGACGCGCCTCGGCTCCGGTAATCCATTTCGATTCACCGGATGCCATCGCCGTACGGCCATCCAGACTGGATGCAATTTTAAGTCGCACATACGGCATGCCGGTCGCCATGGCTTTCAGGAAACCTTGATTCAGCTGATGCGCTTGTTCCTGACCAATCCCGACTTCAACATCGATACCGGCATCTTTTAAAATCTGTACACCCTTGCCCGCCACCAGCGGATTTGGATCAGGACAGGCCACGACCACTTTAGCCACACCAGCTTCAACCAGACCCTTGGCACATGGCGGCGTTCGGCCATAATGCGCACACGGCTCCAAAGTGACATACGCGGTTGCACCACGTGCCTGCTCACTAGCCTGACGCAGCGCGAATACTTCAGCATGCGGCTGCCCTGCTTGAGGATGAAAACCCTCACCGATAATGACGCCATCTTTGACAATGACACAGCCGACATTCGGATTGGGCTTGGTCGAGTATTGACCTTGCTGGGCAAGCTGAATTGCGCGGCGCATCCAGACTTGATCTTGATTCAGTTCAGACATGCTTATTCTTGTGATTCTCGCTGTTGCATCTGTTCAATTTGATGACGAAAAGCTTCAACATCCTGGAAATCCTGATAAACCGAAGCGAAACGCACATAGGCCACGTGATCGAGTGCGAATAAAGACTGCATGACAATTTCACCGATGGTACGCGATTTCACATCACGTTCACCCAGACGGCGAATCTGTAACTGGATATCGCTCAATACCGTTTCAATCTGTTCCTGAGTTACCGGACGTTTCTGCAAGGCATGCATCAGGGAACGACGTAATTTGGCTTCATCAAAGGGTTCATTCTTGCCATCCGATTTAATCACGCGCGGCATCACCACTTCATAACTTTCAAAAGTCGTAAAACGTTCATTACAACTGACACATTCACGGCGACGACGAATCTGACAGCCTTCAGCTGCCAGGCGTGAATCAATCACTTTACTGTCGGCAGTATTGCAAAATGGGCAATGCATAGCGGTTTAATTGAACAAATCCAGATGGATTCCGAGTGTAGCAAAAATTGCAAACTTTGTAGAGTCTTACGCAACATATAGAAAAAAAACAGCCCATTTGGGCTGTTTTGCACTATATATTGATTATTGTGTGTTTATTATTATTCGACACGTTCACCATGCTGGCTCAAATCCAGACCCATGCGCTCATCATCAGATGCGACACGGATACCAATGATCAAGTCAATCACTTTCAGGATAATGAACGTCATGATGGCAGAGTAAGCGATGGTCGCAAGTACACCTTCAACTTGAACCCAAAGCTGGCTCATCATGTTGGCTGGCGCAGCATCCCCCATAATGAATTCGCTGGCAAAAAAAGCGGTCAAAATCGCACCGACCACACCGCCTACACCATGCAGGCCAAACGCATCTAAAGAATCATCGGCTTTCAAGGCACGTTTCAGCGCAGTGATTCCCCAGAAACACACCACACCACCGATCAGACCCATCGCCAATGCACCACCGACAGTCACAAAACCTGCGGCTGGCGTAATCACCACCAGACCAGCAACTGCACCCGATACGCCGCCTAATACAGATGCTTTGCCACGTGCCAGTTTTTCAGTAATCAGCCAAGAGATCGCTGCCGCTGCCGCTGCCACTTGAGTCACCACCAGCGCATAACCTGCAGAGCCGTTCGCACCCAAGGCAGAACCACCGTTGAAACCGAACCAGCCCACCCAAAGTAAAGATGCACCCACCACAGTAAGGGTCAAGTTGTGTGGCGCCATCGATTCACGGCCCAGGCCCATACGTTTGCCCAGCATATACGCTGCTACCAGACCGGCAACACCCGAGTTGATGTGAACCACTGTACCACCAGCAAAATCGAGCGCACCGTCATTACCCAACCAGCCGCCGCCCCAGACCCAGTGAGTAATCGGCGCATAGACAATCACCACCCAAAGTGCAATGAAAGCAACGAAAGCACCAAATTTCATCCGTTCTGCGATCGAACCACTAATAATTGCAACGGTAATGATGGCAAAAGTCATTTGGAAAATGACAAACAGAATTTCAGGAATGGTGCCTGAAAGCGCCTCTGTGGTAATACCGGCCAACATAAATTTGTCCAAGCTACCAATGAAGGCATTCCCTTCCCCGAAGGCCAGGGTATAACCGATAATCACCCAGACAATGCTGACGACTGCAGCGGCAATAAAGCTATGCGCCATGGTCGCCAGGACGTTTTTCTTACGGACCATACCGCCATAAAAGAGTGCTAGACCCGGAATGGTCATGAGTAAAACTAATGCGGTGGACGTTAAAACCCAGGCAGTATCACCTGTATCTAATGTTGCTTCTTCTGCAGGTACTGCTGTTTCAACTGGCGCTGCTTCAGCAATTGCTGCTGGAGTATCTGCCGTATTATTCAGTGTGGTTTCGCCTGTTTCTTCAACAAGCACAATGTCTTCTGCGGGTGGTGTTGCTGTTGCAGCATTTTCAGCCCATGCAACAGAACCACCAAAAAGTGCGCCGGCCATGCCGAACGCAAGTAGCATTTTTTTCATTCGTATCCCCCAACCAAGTTTTTGTGAGTTCTTAGGTACTCAGCAAACTTCGTGCCAAGTTAGACAGCGTCTGCACCTGTTTCACCTGTACGAATACGGATGACTTGTTCTAAGTTCGTCACGAAAATTTTTCCGTCACCAATTTTTCCAGTGCTAGCAACACGCGTAATAGATTCAATGACGGAGTCAACCATGTCATCGCTAATCGCGATTTCAATTTTGACTTTCGGCAGGAAATCTACAACGTATTCAGCACCACGATAGAGTTCAGTATGGCCTTTTTGACGACCAAAGCCTTTCACTTCAGTTACAGTGATGCCTTGAACACCAATTTCAGACAATGCTTCACGAACATCATCCAATTTAAAAGGTTTTACGATTGCAGTTACGAGCTTCATGTTTGTTTTCCTTCGGCTTATTTCACCAGTAAGGTTTTACGTTCAAATTTCATGCCAAGATTCCTAAGGTCGGGGGAAATTAGAAAGCCCGGCATGCGGTTTATTTATACCTTATTTTATACTTATAAAGGTTTTGAATCTTTAAAAAACCGACATTTTTTATGTGGATTTTTACAATATCTCTTATCGATTAAGCCTATATTTTGTCTGAAATACTAGGGTCTGTATTCGAGCAATGCTAAACTGTCGCTTCCTTTCGATGGCGATGGATCAGACAATGATTGAAACCCTATTACAAGCAATTTTGCAGCAAGTTGAACAACCTAAGAAAGATCTGGAACAGAATATTCGTGCTCTATTAAATGAAGCTGTGACAAAAATGGATCTGGTGTCCAAAGAAGAAATTGAACGTCAACGTACTGCCCTCGATAATGCCAATCATCGCCTCAATGATTTGCTGAAACAGGTTGAAGCCTTAGAAGATAAAATTTCGAATAAAAAATAAGCACAAGTACAGTGCACAAAAGACCTAAGACCGATAAAAATAATGCACTAAATTGGAACAATAATAATGTCTTTTGCCAAAATTTATACGCGAGGCTTGCTTGGCCTGCACGCGCCTTTAATTGAAGTCGAAGTTCATGTCAGTTCCGGCATGCCTTCACTCACGATTGTGGGGCTTCCTGAAGCCGCAGTCCGGGAAAGTAAAGACCGGGTGCGTTCTGCCATTTTAAATAGTGGCTTTCAGTTTCCGACCAAACGCCTGACCATTAATCTGGCTCCAGCAGATCTACCGAAAGATGGTTCGCGTCTGGATTTACCGATTGCTTTAGGTATTTTGGTCGCCTCCGGACAGCTTCCGGAAAACTGCACCGATGATCTTGAGTTTATTGGAGAATTGGCTCTCGATGGTCAACTTCGCCCAGTCACAGGGATCCTGAGCATTGCGATTGCCTGTCAACATGATCAGCATCAACTGATGCTGCCGGGTCCGAATGCACAAGAAGCCTGCCAACTCCCGGACTTTAAGGTCTTTGCTGCCAATCATCTAAAAGAGGTGTGTGAGCATCTTGCTCAGACGCAGTGCTTAGCAGAAATACAAACCATCCCAGTCGATACCAACCATTTTTATAAATGTGATCTTGCCGATGTCAAAGGCCAATTGCGGCCACGGCGTGCACTGGAAATTGCAGCAGCGGGTGGCCATTCCCTGCTGTTTCGAGGACCACCGGGGACAGGAAAAACCTTACTCGCATCTCGATTAGCCAGTATTTTACCGCCTTTAAAAACCCAGGAAAATCTGGAAGTTGCCAGTATTTATTCAGTCGCCAATGCCAATCATCCTTTTGGCCAGCGGCCGTTTCGAGCCCCGCATCATACTGCTTCTGCTGTTGCACTGGTCGGTGGCGGCTCACACCCCAAACCGGGTGAAATTACGCTGGCGCATTTGGGGGTGTTATTTCTGGATGAATTGCCTGAATTTGATCGAAAGGTACTTGAAGTTTTGCGCCAGCCTCTGGAAGCCAAAGAAATTGTGATTTCTCGTGCATCACGTCAGATCACTTTTCCAGCCAATTTTCAGCTGGTGGCTGCCATGAATCCCTGCCCATGCGGTTATGCCTTTAATCAGGATATTCGCTGCCAATGTTCGCCTGACAGTATCAAGCGCTATCAGAACCGGATTTCAGGGCCGCTGCTGGATCGGATTGATTTACATATTGATGTACCGCCCTTACAGGCGCATGAGTTACAGGATAATCGGCCGACAGAGGACTCTGAAACGGTCAGACAACGCGTGATAGCAGCTTATGAGATTCAGATGCAACGGCAAAATAGCTTGAATATGAGTTTGAGTCCAAAGCAGCTAGAACATTATGCTGGCTTGGATCAGTCTGCCCAGAATATGCTTGAACTGGCTCAGCAAAAACTAAATTTATCAGCACGCGGCTACCATCGGGTCTTGCGTGTCGCACGCACCATTGCCGATTTAAGTCAAAGTCCAGATATTCAAAGTCAGCATCTGTCTGAAGCCCTCTCTTATCGCGGGCAGCAGCAGATTTAAGTCATTAAAAAAGGCGACCTAAGGTCGCCTTTTTATCTAAAGAGAATTAGAAGCTATAACCCAGTCCAAATACGACCTTGTTCTTAAATTTATTATCGTCACGGTCATAACCACCCAAGATATAATTCATGCTTGCAGTCACACCTGTATCCGCTAGAGGTTTACTTAAACCGATATCAAAATGGCGGAAGCCAAATGATTCACTGCTGTCTTCAATATACTTACCCGATTCTTCGTAAATATATAAACCCAAAGCTGTATCTAGGCTAAAGTCTTTTGGCAGTGCATAGCTATATGTCCCTTTTAAGTATGTATCACCTGCATTACCCCAACCAGTATCTTCCAATAAAGTCTGTGCAGTCAGGCTTACATCTTTATAATCCAGACCTAATAGCAGCTCAAAACCATCATAAATACTTGTGTCTACATCATAGTAATAATAGTAAGTGGTTCCTACTGTAAAGCCTACGTCTTCATTGATTGAACCACCGTAACCTAGGTAAAAGTTATTTTCCATTGGGTTAGTAGTACCATAAGAATCTGTACCTAAAGTTGATGTCCACCAACCTGCGTAAAAACCCGATGCGTGGTTATAATCCAACCCACCTTGTAAAGTCGCCCCTGTATTCTCAACTGCTGTTGTATTACCACGTAATACATAGCTTGAAAGTACGCTGATATTTCCAGATACTGTATGTTCAGCAGCAGGTTCTTCGGCAAAAGTAAAAGAAGATACAGCGCCCAATAAAGCAAGAGATAATACTTTTAATGTTAATTTCATTGTGTGGCTCCCCCAGATCGTCTGAGACGTTTTTATGATCATTGATTAAACTCAAGCTCAAAATTTGCAAGAGCTATGCCAATCTGGATAAAAGGAACCAAAATAATAAATCTAAAAAGACAAATAAAATTTAAACCATTGTTTTTAAATAAAAATTAAAATTATGAAAAAATGAATTATCTAAGCTTTCTTTTAAATAAATGTAGTTAAGGGTATTTCATCAATTTTTTAATACTTATACATAATCATTTACAATTTGCCCCATTTTGATTCTATTTTTGTAATGATTAAAATTTGTGCTAAAAAATAGTGCGTAATTTTTGATCACATTTTTTGCACGTTCTAAAATAAATAAGCTGCTTATGTTCATTTCACCCCTTCAGAAATATCATTTATATCTTCCAATAAAATTATGTTTTTACTCACTTTTTACCGACAGTTTAAAAATTAATCACCTCAAATCCTTGCTATTGTTTAATTGAGTTAAAAAAATCTAAACTTTAGTGGAATATATCTAATAAAAAATGACATTTTTTTAGCATTTCTTATACAATTCCTAAAAAATTCCGATCAATTTGTATAAGGCTCTCTTCCCAATGCAAAATTCAAAAAAATTAACATTAGCAGTTTTGATTCAGGCTGCTTTGGTTTCTACTGCTTTCGCTAGCGAGCAAAGTGAATCGAAAGGTTTTGTAGAAGATGCTGAGGGTACAGTTTTATTCCGTACTGGTTATTTATCTCGTGATAAGAAAAATGGCGTAGCAGATACAAGTTCAGCTGCACAAACTGCAATCGTGAAACTGGATTCTGGCTTTACTCAAGGTGTAGTCGGTTTTGGTGCCGGGATCATCGGTGATGCTTCTTTCAAACTAGGAAACAACAAAAATGCCGGTAATGGCATGATTCCTCGTGAAAATGGTTTCAACGCTGACGGTGATTACGTTAAAGGCGCTGGCGATACTTATGATCATTGGGCGCGTGGTGGTGCTTATGTGAAAGCTCGTGTATCTAATACCACTGCTGTATATGGTACCCAAGTTTTAGATCTTCCTGTATTGGCATCAAATACTGCACGTCTCGTTCCTGAATACTTTGAAGGTGTATTAGTTACTAGTAATGAAATTGATAACCTGTCATTAACAGCTGGTAAATTTACTAAAAACCAATATTCAGACCAAATCGACTCTGATGGTAACGAGCTCGATAGTGCTGTTGTTTGGGGCGCAAAATATAAATTTAGTGATGCGCTAAACGCTTCTTACTATGGTACAGATATTAAAGACCGTTTAGACCGTCATTATGTGAATGCGAACTATAGCTATGCAGTAGCCAATGGCGGCACTTTAACTCACGATTTTAGTGGCTATCATACTGAGTGGGATAAAAAAGCTGATGGTGGTGCATATACTTATTCTCATACCACAAATGACTTAAGTAACTTAAGCAACAATATTTGGGCTATTTCTACCACTTACAATACTGGTCCGCACAATGTCATGGTGGCTTACCAACAAAATACTGGTAACACAGGCTATGACTATGGTTTGGGTCGCGGTGTAGGTGATGGTCATCAAACAATTTATCTACCAAACTCATATCTATCTGATTTCATTGGAAATAATGAAAAATCAGCACAACTTCAATATACCTTTGACTTCGGTGCTGTAAATGTTCCTGGTCTATCTTGGACTTCAGCATTTGTATATGGTTGGGATATTGATGTACCAGCAGACCCTGAAGGCGATCGTTCAGTGTTAGCGACTAGCGATGCTCATGAACGTGAATTCTTTAACCAGGTGAAATATACTGTTCAATCTGGTTTTGCTAAAGATGCAAGCTTGCGTTTACGTCACTCTTACTACCGTGCAAGCAATGATTACCAATCTAACTACATTGGTGACACCAACGAATGGCGTATCTGGTTAGACATTCCTGTGAAATTATTCTAATTCACTCGAATTTCAAGCCATAATAAAAAACCTGCACAATGTGCAGGTTTTTTTGTTTAAGCTTTAAAAAGTTAAAGACTTAAACTGAAAAAGCAAATGAATTATTTATTTGCTTCTGCATAAGCTGCAATTGAGCTGAGTACTTCTTGTTTCGCAACATCAGCACCTTCCCAACCGCTTAACTTAACCCATTTTCCAGGCTCTAAGTCTTTGTAGTGCTGGAAGAAATGTTCAATTTGGCTAATCAACAATGGCGGAAGATCAGTATATTCCTGAATATCTTTGTAGATTGGAGTCAATTTGTCGTGTGGAACTGCAACCAGTTTCGCATCAACACCACCATCATCTTCCATGTTCAGTTTACCGACAGGACGGCAACGGATCACAGAACCTGGCTCTACTGGGTGTGGCGTTACAACCAATACGTCAAGTGGATCACCATCAAGAGAAAGTGTATTAGGTACATAACCGTAGTTTGCTGGGTAGAACATTGCTGTACCCATGAAACGGTCTACGAATAATGCATCAGAATCTTTATCAATTTCGTATTTGATCGGTGCTGCATTGGCAGGAATTTCGATAATCACATAGATGTCGTTTGGCGCATCTTTACCCGCTGGGATATTGCTGTAGCTCATAGCATCACTCTTTAACAAGTTATATCTTTTAAAAAACCGCGACAATTATAACGGTTTTTAAAGAAATTTTTGGATTTTAAAATATCGAACTGTAAATATGTCCGCGAACTGTAATTGATTGCTTAAACGATCTTGATGATCAGCAGCAATAAAGCCACAGGACATAAGATTGAAAGCAGCCAGACGATCGAACGTAAAGTCGCCCAGTTGGCCAGATAACAAATGCCGTACAACACACGAAATACCAGATAGGCTATCCCGAAGGTCATGACCAGGGTTTGAGGAACCACCATATATTCAGCCATTAAAATAGCGGCAATAAACAATGGTAAACTTTCAAAACTATTTTGCTGGACGGCATTGGCACGGCTCGAGAGCCCGGTTGATTTTGCTAAAAACTCTCGTGGGTTCTGATTGTCTTTTGCGCTAAAGCCTGCCGATTTCTTTGCAATCAAAGTAAATACATAAGGCAAAAGACAAGCGGCTAAAATGAGATAAATCACCCCACTAATGCTGTGCATCTGTTTTTTCTCATGAAAATTTTATATCTATCATAGCATGGTGTTTCGTGAATAAATTTTGTTAAATAACCTGAGTTCGATGAAATATTTTAGCTTTTTAGCAAGTTTTGGAAAGTTGGCTTATTTGGATTTAAGCAATAAGCCACTATAGCAGCCATAATATTCACCATAAAGTTATTCACCGAACGATGAC
>NZ_VPAV01000050.1:0-5279 GCF_013418995.1 Acinetobacter sp. YH12106 | reverse complement strand
GAACATTAAGCTAACTGCCAAATAAATAAGTACCCACACCCATGTAGACATAAATTACCTTATTATTTTTAATCACTTATTGGATAATTATAACTGATCTTAATAGTCTTATTTAACATAAAATCTCTTATGCGAAATTTCAGCTCGATGCTTTGAAATATGGCTTTAGCCATGTTTCAAAGTCGGGCAACTTTGCGCTTGCTGTAATCTGATCAGTAATAAGAAAAACCAAGCAAAGTACCGATCAACTAGTATTTTTTAGGGTCGATCTGACACCAGTCATACGTTTTTTCTTTGACACTACTCGGTTCAAACGAATAGCAATTTTTCCTCATGATTCTCACCAATGTTTCACCATCACTTTCTCTAATTTGTAGCGGATATTTTTTTAGTAAAGCCATATCAGCTCTACGGTTATCAATTTCGTCTTTGCTTGGCACGTATAAGAAGATTGCCAAAATGAATACCATCATCACAGCCACAAACGTGCTGGCAAAAATAAGGATAAGTTTTAAGTTGAGCCTGTTTGTAGCTTCGTTTAATGCCTGAATACTGTTGTTTAATGCACCTGTATGCTTCTTATTTGCGTTTTCTAGCGATTTTTCAGCCTTGTCTAGCACTCCACTAGCGACTTGGTTGTAAAACTGCTCTAATCGCTTCTTATCGTCTGCTATGGCTTCTCGATATTCCTTCATGGATGCCAATAAAATATATAACTGGTCATCTAAATCATTTTGATTACTCATAATGACATTCCGCCTCTACTTAGTTTTTGAGATGCCTTGCGGAGTGCTTGCTCGGCTCGTTGTTTATCTAATTCTTGCTGTCGTTTCATTTCCGCTTGGCGTTCCAGTTCTAGACGTTTGGTTTCTTGGTTCTTCTGCCATTGATCAAAACCTTGATCGACACGGTTTAAACCACGCTGTAAAACGCTCTCTTTCTGCTGTTTCTGTTGGTCAAGCTGTTGGGCGTTCTGCTGTTTCACATTGTCATTAAAACGGCTGATTTCAGTGTCTATGCCTTTTCTGCGTAATTGGGTGACTTTAGTGCCTTCATGGATGGTGGCTTGTAGTCCGTTATTCTGATCGGCATAGCTGCGGTGATCTATTTTTTCCTGTATGCCTGCTCGTTCCAAAGCACGATTGGCAAGGTTTGCCCACGTTTCCCGAATCTGTTTAATTTCGTCTTGGGTTGTACCCATACCAAGGCTTTTTCGTTTGGCGTTGCTGAGTTCAATTTCTGCCTTTGTGGTCAGAGTCAGATTGTTTTCAGGGTCTAATTCCGCCTTTCGGGTGGTAAGCATGATATGGGCGTGATGGTTCTTATCATTTCCGCCTTTGCTGGGTTCGTGGATGGCTAAGTCTGCAATCACGCCATAGCGATCAACTAAGGCCGTGGCAAAGGCTTTTGCCAAGTCCTTACGTTGATCTGCGTCTAATTCATCGGGTAGGGCGATTACCCACTCTCTGGCGGTTCGGGCATCTTTGCGGTTTTCGGACTGTTCCGCCAAGTTCCAAAGTTGGCTGCGGTCAATTTCAATATTGAGATTAGACACAATTTCGGTATGGGCGACTCCATCCTTTCTCGTAAAGTCATGCGTCAGCCCTGTACGTTTATCTTCTAGTTTTTCCCCTGCACGATAAGCCATAGATGCAACGGCAGTTCTTCCCGAACTGCGGTTAACGGTTTTGGTTGTACAGTGGTAAATCGCCATTAAATTTTCCTTGTGGCATCCACGTATTGATTACATTTCGGGCATTCTTTTCTAATAGTTTGAATGGATACTCCATTCATTTGCTCTATAAGAATTTTAGGTAATTTGTATAAAAATTCATTCCCACAGTTTGAGCATATAAAAATATGCTGTTCATCAATATTGTATTTCTTCATTTGCTTTACCGCTCTTGCTTTTGCTTTTGGGGTTAAGGGGTGTCTCCCTTACGCATCTTTTGACTTGAATGAAATTCAAGTCGTAAGTGCGCATTTCATGAAAAACACGATAGCATATTACCCGCTTGAATTTCAATTCATAGGGTCTTATGCTTGAGTGGTTTTCTATATTCCGAAATTAATCGTTATGACTAAATCTGCTGAAAATATCGAAAAGAAAATTGAAGCCCAGTTAGAGAAGCTGAAACAGTTAAAAGCACAGAAACAGGCTATTGAAGCAAGAGAACGTACCAAAAAGAAAGAACAGGAGCGCAAGGATGATACTCGGCGTAAAATTTTGCTCGGTTCTTACTTGATTAAGAAAATGCAGGCAAATGAAGCCAATAAAGAAAAAATACTCGCTGAACTCAACGAATATTTAACAGAAAATAGAGATCGACAGCTTTTTGATTTGCCCGATATTGAAGCCTAATTTTTCTTAGCTGTTTGGTTTTTTTGTTCGGCTTGATACTCTGGAATGAGCGTATTTAAAACCTTTTGAATATTGTCCTTGTCCTCGATTTGTAAATTATCCCGATAGTAAATTAAGTTCTGTATTTTGCTTTCCATCTGCATTTTTTCGGTGGGTTCGGCATCTTTGGATAGTCGGGATAATAGGAAGATATAACCGCATATATTTTCCCTCGCAATTTCATAATTTACGATGTCGAGGTATTCAACGGTCACATGCTTTAGATCGGTTGATAGGTTATTTAATTTAATCATGGCTGAAATCCTGATTTTTCTAAAATTGGATAAAGCTCTCTGAATTTTTCAGGCTCTAACAGCATATCTGCTATACGGATAGCAAATTGTTGGTAGCTTTCTGTACCTTGTGAATATTTCCCCATTTCAGGCATTTCTGACATTTTTTTTGCAAATAAATGGCGTTGTGCATCGGTCATTTTGATAAAAAAGTCAGGTGTGTTTGGGTCACGCTTAGAATCTAATTTTTTCGGTTGTTGTTTCTGCTTAAACTTGAATGAAAACCCAGTAATTGTACGCCCTTTCTTGTGTTGCTCATAAGTGGCTTTTATGTCTGTATGTTCATTGATTTGAGTAATGGCAGTTTCTAATACACGGCTTTTAAAATGGTGCATACGTTGATATTCATCATCTTCAACACCTAAATTTTTACGTAATTGTTGTAGTTCAAAAACAGGTGTTTTACCAACTTCACGCCAAGCGATTAATAACTCATAAAGTCTAGTGGCATACTTACTGGTTAGGTGTGCAACTTGTTTGGCTTCATATTTTGTAAAGTGTTCTTCTAATCTAGTGATTAAAGGAACTACATCAGGTGCGAAAGTAATTTCTAGTAATGCCAAATCATCTACATAAAAAATACGGCTTACCCAGCGAGAGCGAACGATACCTACCTTCCCTGTTTTTTTATATTCGGCTGTATAGCTAAACTGCCTGTTAAATAGATTATTTACGGCATCTTTCAGGGCTTTGTAGGATGCATCAGGTGATACATTAAATAGTTTTGCATAGTCACTAGCATGTATTTCTAGTTTGCTATCTGCCGTAATACCCCGCCCTAATTCCCTTGCATTAATGATTGCAAGCATGACTAAACGCTGTTCCGTTAGTTCTAAATTATAACTGGCGTTTATTAATGCATTATCTTTCACAACTAAACCATTCTTCATATTAAATACACGTTATTATTAATGTGTATTTACACACTATATATTTTATGTGTGTAAATCAAGAGAATTTGTGTGCTTATACAAGAGAATTTGTGTGCTTATACAAGAGAATTTGTGTGCTTATACAAGAGAATTTGTGTGCTTATATAAGCTGTAGTCCTCTCATATCAATGTTTTCAGCTTATCTAAAAGCATTTAAAAGCTTTAAAAATAATTAAAAGCCTTTCGAGAGGGGAGTGCAAACTGCCCTAGGTACTCGCTAAAGCTCGTACTCTATTGAAGCTCGTTCCTCGCTTCGTGGGGCAGTTTTTGGTTAATCCTATTTGTGAAATCTAAAAGCAAAAGCATTTGTAATGTATTCGCTTCGCTCATACTTTTTGAAAAGCAAAAGCTCCAAAGTTCGCACCCATTCGGGATGCTCTGTACCTACCGTTTAAAATCGAAAGGGAGCTTGTAATCAGAGAAAAGGCGAGGGCGAAATTTTGATGATGCTCAATCGCTCGTAGACACTCGCTCGGTTCTTATTATCTAGGTTTTAATTATTTACTGGAGCTAATCAAAGTTGTGAAACATTGCTTAAATAATAGGCGTGGAACGTGAAAAATCATAAAAAAAGCCCGAACAGGGATGTTCGGGCTATAAACTAGAAACTACAGCATTGATTTCTATAGATAATTATAACGCATTTCGTATAAGGTGTATTATGTTAATTTTAGGGAAATTAAAGAGTAGAAATGAACTTAAATCTAAATAATAAAAAATTTGTAAATGCTAAAAATACATCTAATGGAGAAGTATCTCACGAGACTATTTTTAATTATTACCAAGTAGGTGAGCGTATAGAAGCTACCTATTCTGGTGGCAGTATTACCAATGGACATTTACTAGGTTTCATGACTTCTGAAAAAACTTTCACTATGGCATACCACCACATCAATGAGATGAATGAATTACGTATAGGTGAATGTAATACTGAGATTGAGATCCAAGCCAATGGAAAAATTAAGTTAATTGAAAACTGGCAATGGCGTAATGGAGACTGTTCTACAGGCGAATCAATACTTGTTGAAATGTAAGGTAGAAATAAATAAAGCCCTGATCTTAGATCGGGGCTTCGTAATTAATTTTAGAGAAAGTTAAAAACATGAGAAAAGAGTTAAGAGAAATATTTATTCATGGATGTAATGAGAAAATTGAGAAGAAAGGAGATAGCGTAGGTTTATCTTTCTATGCCTTTTTCAAGAATAAAAATGATAATCCTGAGCTTTTAATGGAAGCAGCTAATTGGTGGATCATGCAACATAAATTAGATCATTTCGAAAAAGCCGTAAAAATTAAAGCTCTTGTTTTAAGTGAATCTTCGCTTAACTTAACATAATGGCGGTTATACGCAATACACTTGTATATTAATATAGATATCAATTACTTAAAAAATCAATCCTGATCATAAAAACCGCAAAAAGCCGACTTTGAAACAAGTCGGCTTTTTTATGTTCGATTCTGTAATATTTTGCCAATAAAAAATGGAACAACTTTGCAAAATTTACAATTTTGTATTAACATTTTTGTATTAACAAAAAGCGATGCAACTATGGAAATTGAGTTTTCATGGGATGAGCATAAAGCAGAAACAAACCTCAAAAAACATGGTGTAGCTTTTGAAGATGCAACCTTAGTTTTTTATGATGCTCATGC
>NZ_VPAV01000049.1:0-5506 GCF_013418995.1 Acinetobacter sp. YH12106 | reverse complement strand
GTAAATTTTCAGCGTTGCTGGCTCCCCGTCAGCCGGATTGGGTTGCATCGCAGGGGTGTCGAAAGAGTCAACTGCGGTCCAAAGCTGTTGGACTTGGGTGAAAAGGGCGTTTATTCTTCCTATACGTAAATTGTATTTGTTTTAGAAAAAGTTTTTGATCATTTGCTTCTTGCTGTGTAAAAGGTTTGTATGCTTGAATTTCTTCAATGATTTCTTTCATTTTTTATTGTCACTTTCCTGTCGTCATCTACTTATCAGCTAAATACCCTTCAGGCATTGGAATCAATTTTTCTGATTCCCGACTGAGGCTCTCCTCTGCTTTCCACCCGGCGATTTTATTTTCCGTTGCTTCGATCACCCCATCAAAAAGAGAATCACTTAATATTAGACGTAGTGGTGGTTCAGGCAATGCCGCAAGTTTTAAGATTGTCTTTGCTGCTAATATAGGGTCACTATCTGTCGCCTGACCCTCCTGTTCTTTTGCGAAGGCATCCATTTGTTGATGCAGTTCTTGATAATCCGGCAAGCGTTTACTATTATGCAGTTTCTTGTAAAGATCTGTCCAATAACCTCCTGGTTCAACAATAGTCACATGAACACCAAAAGGAGCCAGTTCCTGTGCTAAAGCTTCCGTCAATCCTTCTACCGCAAATTTACTAGCACTGTATAGACCTGAAGTCATCCAAGACATGATGCCCCCGATACTACTCATTTGGATAAAACGACCTGATTTGTCTCGCAAAAAAGGAGAAACCGCTTGAGCCGTCCAAAGAGAACCGAAAAAGTTTACATTCATTATCTGACGCGCCTCTTCTTCTGTTGTCTCCTCAATCATTCCTCCAAGCATCATTCCCGCATTACTCAAAGCAATATCGATGCCATTAAATTTTTCTGCTCCCTTAGCAGCAGCGGCTACTACCATGTCTCGTTCTTCAATATCGCCTAAACAGATCAGCAAAGAAGATCCATATTCTGTTTTTAACCTGCTGAGTTTTCCTTCTGTTCTAGAAAAAGAAATGACTTGGTCGCCATTTTCTAATACTAATTTTACTGTCTCAAAACCAATTCCTTTACTTCCACCAGTAATAAACCACGTTCTAGTCATCTGTCCACGCTCCTTTTTTCCTAATTACTCTCAATATGATTATAACAAATTAAAAGGCCAACAATAGACCTCTTTCATAAATCATTTTTTGCTCATTTCCAAGTTGTAGATTCCAGCGATTAAATTGAATCTCAAACCAAGCCTTTTACCTCTATTTCGATAACGCTCAGCAAGGATTTTGAAGGTTTTCAGGCTGCCAAATACATGCTCAATTCCGATTCTTCTTTTATTGATTTCTTGATTATAGATTTTCAATTCAGGATCCAATTTACAGTGTCTTTTGGCTTTTAATGGCAACAGGCTATTCGGATACAACACATAAATCCCCTGATAGCCTTTATCTGCAAGGATAAAAGCCCCAAAAGGAATCTGGTTTAAATTGCGTTTGAACAACTCGAAATCATGCACTGCACCGCGACTGGTACATAAACTTAGAATTTGCTGAGTTTTGTAGTGAATCATGGCCTGTACTTTAAAGGTATGGGTCTTTTTCTTGCCGCTATAGCTTTTCTTCTGTTTTTTTAGGCCTTTGGATTGGAATTTCCGTGGCATCCACGATCACAACATTCCAGTCGATGCCTTCGCCCTCGGGTAAATCTTTGGGTAAATTAAACAGATTGGACCGAATCAGGCAGTCTTCAACATGACGGACAATTCTTGAGGCTGTGGGCTCTGAAACCCCGTAACTCGTCGCAACGTGAAATAAGGTTCGGTATTCCCGCCAATAGCTCAGACAGAGCAGAACCTGATCCTCCAGGCTTAACTTGGGCGGTCTGCCTTTGGCAGAGACATGCTTCTGCAATTGCTCAACCATCAAATAGAAAGTTGACCATGAGATGCCTGTGTATCGCTTGAA
Organism: Acinetobacter sp. YH12106; assembly: GCF_013418995.1. NCBI lineage: Bacteria > Pseudomonadati > Pseudomonadota > Gammaproteobacteria > Moraxellales > Moraxellaceae > Acinetobacter > Acinetobacter sp. YH12106. Next base: position 3,545 of record NZ_VPAV01000049.1, on the reverse strand, counting down.
CTGAGGATCAGAAAGCTTGTTTGAATCGATGTATTTCATCCGCAGATTATGCACGAATGCCAAGAAATCCGGAGTGCAAATATTAACCAAAAAGAAGATCGTTTTTTGATTTATGAAAGAGATCTAATAACTATAGTATCTAATATGCTGATTGTCAGTTATAAAATACTAAGAGTCATTTTATTCAAAAAAAGTTGTGGCAAAAAACTTGCCACAACTTTTTTATTTTGCACGAATCGGGAGCCATATTTGGAACTGTGCATTCTGAGGATTAGCATCTAAATATAATTCGATATCTGGCAATTCAGCATATTCAAAACCTGAAGTTGGTAACCATTCAGTAAAAATCTGCTGTTGCAATTCTTGAATTGCTCCTGGTATAGGACCCGTTCCTGAGAATACCGCCATCCAGCTTTGCGTGATAAAAGCCAGCAATAAAAACCCGCACATATCAGCGCCCATTCCAAGCAGCAACACACCGCGGTCACCCAGTCGCTTTGAAAGAGTGCCGGTTAAAACAGCTTGTACGAATGTATGTGCTGCACCAAAAACGGCCAGCGACACACCTGCTGTGCCAATATCCCAATTCAAGCGCTGTTCGCCATAAATCACCCACAAAGCGGCGGGCGCCTGCCCAATCAGCTGCATAAGAAAAAACAACGCAAAAAAGCTGGCAAGTCCCTGAACTGCAAAATTGAAGCGAAAGCCTTCAAACAAATTGATTTTGGCTGGCTGTCCTTCAGGCGGTTGTGACGGCGTTTTGGGCAACAAGAAAGCCACCAAACAAAAGGCAATTGCATTGAGAAGAGCCCCTGCCACAAAGGGCGCATGCACAGATATATCACTAAGAACACCGCCAATAGCAGGCCCTGCAATCATACCTGCACCAAAACACGCCCCCATAAAACCAAACCAACGCGCACGTTCTTCCTGTTTAGTTGTATCAGCGATAATTGATGCCGCGATTGCACCAGTTGCTCCGGTAACACCTGAGATAATCCGGCCGATATAAAGCACCCATAAAACAGGCGCTGCCGCCATTATGCTATAATCAATCGTGGCACCTAAAAATGAAACCAGCAAAATAATCCGCCGTCCATAGCGGTCAGATAACCGCCCTAAAACGGGCGCGCAAAAGACCTGCATAAACGCATAAAGCGATAAAAAAACACCATAGTGAAATGCTGTTTGCTCTGCCGGTACAAATTCATTTAATAAAGCCGGAACCACCGGCATGATTAATCCCAAACCAATCGCATCAAGCGCGACAACAATGAGTGCGGTTATAAGTGATTTTGACATAGATGTGACTTTTATTTATCATTGATAAGTTGGCGATAAAAAACTTTGTACCTGGCATAAAGCTCGGTGGTGTCAGCGCGTGACCGTACCGGCTTCTTTTGATACTGCCGCCTGGGCGGCTTCTCCTGCTGATCCGGTGACGCCTCAAAGGCTCCCAGCCGCTTTTCCAGGGCAGGCTTGGACAGATCGCGGGACAGGGTGCTGGGCTTGACCATCGTGCCGTCATCGGCCCGGATCACCAACCCGTTACCCCTTGGCGTAATCTCCAGGCCGTTATCACGCATGACCTGGTGCAGCTCCGTCCAGGACTGCGCGGCTTTAATGTCGTCCAGGCATTCGCGCTTGATCCAGCCCACCAGACTTTCCACGCCGGCATGGCGCTCCATGTCGGCGGCCCTCGATGCCGCCCCGCGCTGCTGCGGCCGGTGATTGTCTGCCTCCAGGCCATAGTCCCGTTCCAGCGTCTCGCACAAGTCGGCCAGCGCCAGGTGCGGATAGTACGGTTCGTGCATCGTGTGCCTGGTCGGGTGAATCTTGTTGATGGCAATGTGGATGTGCAGGTTGTCGGTGTCGTTATGCACGGCGCTGATACGCTGATGCTCACCAAACCCTAGCCCTTGGCAAATCCGTTCCTCTATCGCCTTCAAGGTGTCGGCATCGGGATTCTCGCCGGCGCGAAAACTGACAATCAGGTGATAGGTCTTATCGCCCTTGGCCCTGGTGTTCATGTGCTGGGTGGCCAGCACTTCGGTGATGGCATCGCGCACTGAATGCGCCTCGCAATTCGTGACCTGAACATGGCCCAGCCGGTGGTCTTTGCTCTGTGCGTCGGTGATGTATTTAGCCAGGTCGGCAAAGTCTGATTTGCCCAGGGAACGCATGGCAACATGCTTGGCAATCATGATGCTGCCCTGGGTCGCACAATAGATTCCATCAATCGGCTCATTTCGTCCTGGTTGGCCTCAATCCGGGCCAGCAGGCCCAAGACAGTTTCAGCGCTGAACCGGGCCGTTCGGGCATCGTCGGTCAGCCACAATTTCAGCAGACCACCGAGGCGGCCCAGGTCGCCATTGACCCGCACCAGCTCGCGCACGTTCTCGTAATCGGTCACGCCCTGGACGGCGTAACCCTGCCCCACGGCCAGCAAAAAAGCAGACGTACTCAAGCCAGCCGCTTGTGCGTTGGCCTCAATGGCGGCCCGCTCTTCCGGCAGGCAATACACCTTGATCGGCGTGCTGCTTTTTCTCGTTACCTTCTGCTCTGTCGCCTCCATCTTTGGCGTCCTCCTGGTTCTCTTATTCCGGCGTCCGCCGATGGCCCCGCAGGGCAGGATTCCCGTTGAGCGCCGCAGGTGCGAATAAGGGGAAGTGAAGAGGAACACCATGCTTGCATGGTGGGCCTACTTCACACATCCTGCCCGCTTCACCACCACTTTAACATCACTACCATTTACCGGCTATAACCCGTTTTATCGACAAACACAAGCCGATTCCACGCATAAGGCGTGCAATCTGGCTTTAGTCGCCTTACAATCGCTTTAATAGCGATAGAATCGGCATTAAATCGCGGATAAATCGACATATAAAAGGCGGTAGAATCGGCATGACTAAACGGCTTACAGAGCGCATTGCAGCGCAAATGCAGACCCAAAAGCCCACCCGTTCAGGACAGAATCGGGCGGCTTTCCTGGCCCAGCGCGACGACATAAAAGAGGCTTTGACCGATGGCTGGCCGGTAAAAGCCATCTGGAAAACGCTGCACGATGAAGGGAAAATCAGCTTCGGATATGATGCTTTTATCAGCTATGTGAACAGTCTGATTCGGTCGCCAGGCGAGCCTGAAAAGGCCACCGCAAGACCGCCGGCATCCTCCCAACCGGCCCCCAAGAAAGCCACCCCAGCGACACCCAAACCAGTACCATCAGCCAGCCATAAGCCGGGGGAGATTCCCAGCTTCAACTTCAACCCCAGCCCGAACAAAGCGGACTTGATTTGACGCCCCAAGGGGCGGATTGGACGCCAAGAGGGAAGGCATAGCCCGCCCCTCAAGTGTCAATGAACCCCTGGAAATCGACCCCGAAAACAGCCCCCTTCATAGAGGCGGCCTATTAACATTTGAGTGGGAGTGACGGGCACTGGCTGGCAATGTCTAGCAACGGCAGGCATTTCGGCTGAGGGTAAAAGAACTTTCCGCTAAGCGATAGACTGTATGTAAACACAGTATTGCAAGGACGCGGAACATGC
>NZ_VPAV01000048.1:0-5778 GCF_013418995.1 Acinetobacter sp. YH12106 | reverse complement strand
TGGTACTTCTTTTTTTCATTCAATTTTCAATTGAACGAAAAAAAGAAGTTTCAGGGTTTTAGGGATGAAGTCCCTAACGTGCTTAGGTTTCTCAATGAAATTGAGAAACGTCTAAGCGCGCCATCAAAAAATTGATGGAAGTATAGGCGAACTTCTCTAGAACGAACTTTAACAAAATTGCGGACATTGGACGTAATTATTTTGTTATCGTTCTTTGAGAATTGAGCCTGTGCTTATGCGGTATCTGAATTGAGGAATTGAATATGACGAATGAATGGTTTTCAGAAAGACTAACCTATATTTCTGCTTTAAAAAATCCGAGTGACGCCCAAAAACTTTTATTGGAAATTGCTCAAATTCAATATCGAACACCTGAACAAGAAAAGAAATTAAATGCACTGATCAAAGCAGAAAAAGCCATAGATCGAGCAAATAAGCAAAAGGTAGTTGTTAGAAAATTATTGAATGCAGAAAAAGAAGCTGAACGTAAAGCGCGTACTCGTCACCTGATCCAGTTAGGCGCACTATTTGAAATCGCCAACCTAGATAAACGTGACCCTGCAGAACTGCTCGGTGTACTACTTAAAACAGCGGAGATTGATCCTAACGATATGAAATGGCAGATTTGGAAAGACTTAGGTCAAGAGGTGTTAAATCAACGTAAAAAGACTGAAAAAGAAAATAATTGATTATGCAGTTAAGCTACTTAAAACCGTGGAACATTGTTTAATAAATAAGCGTGGAACGTGATAAATCATTAAAAAAGCCCATTCGAGGGTGAATGGGCTTTTCAATAGTATATAAGAAATTGATTTTTAAAGGAATAAAAAAAGCATTTCGTATAACGTGCATTATGTTAATTTTAGAGAAACTTAAAGCTTATCTTTAAAAAATTAATTTGAGTTATACCCAAATTTTCTAGTCATTAATGTTTCTTTCCACCAACTCTCTCGAGCAATAATTACATTATCGTTTGTCGATGCTTTAAAAATATCTAATATCGAATATCTAAAATTATTTTGAATATGTTCTTTAGATAATCCTTGTAATTGAGCATTCCCACCATCTTTACTTGTGACATAATTTTGCCAACGATTTAATAGCATCTTTTCACCATATGCAGAACCAACATAGCATTTGCCATTAGATGTATCTGTAATTAAATAAACAGCTTTCTGATTTTGAAATGCTGTTTTCCAAGATTCCATGTCTAATACTATCTTTAACTCTTTCCAAGATAAGTTAACTTTTTCATATCCAGGAAACTTATCTAATGAGTTTTTGGGTCTTATCTCTAAGATATCTTTATCTTTATCCTCATAATGTTGATGCCATGATCGAACAGAAGAAGGGTGCCCCCAATCAATAACAACTCTAAACTTTAATTCATTAAATAATTGAACTTCCTCTAACTCATACTCATATTTATATTCATTATTCTCTTGAAAAGATTCACTCTTAACTTTAAAAACTCCCCAAAAGAGCGATTTAGTCCCCTCAATTCCAATAAAAGATACAATATAATTAATACCTTTGAAAACATTAGTTTCTTGTTGTTTCTGATAAATTTCTAAACTAGAAGTATCAAAAAAAGAACCATTAAAAATATCTGATTTAGTATCTTTATGACGAACATATTTAATATTACTTGTATCATTTAAAGGATTATTTTCAATCAACTTCATTAAGTTTTTAAAAGTTAGACTAACCATTTAACCTATCCGTAATGTATTTATATTAAAGAACAAAAAGACTGTTATCTATAATGATCTCAACTCACTCAACCTATCCAAGCGTCGCACTTCGTGCTTTGGCTTTGGAAACGGTTGAGAGAGTTTCGGCAATACTCACCCTAAGGGCTGTCATTTAAAAAAATGACATATCCCCTAAGTATTGCCGATTTACCTGTATATATTTGGCTTCGGAGCCACGTATATCGGTCGTATCCGCACATAGCTTTGCTGACTATGCAGACAAGGACTCAAAGTCTTGCACTTCGCTCCACGCGCTCCCTGTCGTTACATTGCCTGTATCTCTGCGAGGGTTTCCCCAACATGCAACTTAACAAGTCCTATGTAACTACTCCCAACGCTCCGCCTATGTGAAGTTCCCCTGTAAGCGGTTTAGCCTTTCGACTATAGCTACAATACGCCAGTGACACTTACTCCTACCACACGTACTGCATGCCGACCGTAAAACGGACACGCAGAAGCGGGCAAAGCTCGATCTAGGATACTTATTTGATGGTTTAAAACACGAATTAACGAAGACTTATCATATTGGGACTTGATATAAACACTGTTTATTGTGAAAATAGAGTTCAGGTACAAGCCTTAGTGTGAAATCAGTGCGAGGTGGTACTCCGCTGATCTTCGTTACTTGATGTTGAAGCATCAAATAACTGCGTACCGCTGAATATAAAGCGAAAGCCCGTCGAGTTTCAATACTCGATGGGCTTTTTCTTTGTATTTTTAAATTAAAATTTACTTTTCTTTGTTTAAAGCAAACTTTCGCTTCTTAATCACTGTAATCGGCTTTTCTTGTGGAGCCATATTTTTCTGAATGGCCACCTGCTTCATTTCTACTGGTACAGCACTATTTTCAGTAGACTTTGGACTAGATTCTTTAGGCTTCGAGTCTGTTGATTTTTGCAGAGTTGCTTCTTTATTTTTAATTTTTATATAAATTTCATGTACGACCGCATTATGTTCTTTAATCTCCCTATTTTTGCTCGTTATTTTTTTATATTGTTCTTTAAAGGGCTTTATAAAATCCTTGATAGTTGATAGCAGTAGAGCTTCATCGGGGTGTATATCAGCCAGTGTTTTTGGTGCTTCAATTTGCACAAAATCAATGAAATTTAAGGGAGATTTTTCAATAATCTCAGGCGTCGCAAAGCTAACAAAGTCATATCCATGATAAGAAATTACGGCATATTTCGTATTCTGCTTAATCGGATGTTTGATATATCCCCTTACGGTCGCTTCCCCCTGATCCAGTAGCTTCTTTAGATAGAAATCTTTTATTTGGTTTTCTTCAAATGCACTATTTCTATAAAACTTAATCTTCTTATTAATTTCTTCTCGTTCTTCTACATTGTCCTCAGCCATAAGTCCTAACTTATTACTAAACTCAATAAATTGAGCATGATTATGTTGAGCAAGTTCAGAAGTCCAAATCAGTAATTGGTTAAGATTTTCAGGAAAAATAACTGCCAGATTCTTTACATCAAACTTTTTAATCAGTTTAAGTTCATCTTCCTTAAACTCTTTTCTCTCTAAACTTGACCGTTGTAGCATAAAAATTTCCTTAACTTTTACTAATTTTAAAACATTAAAACAGGTCTAAATGGTCACCTAACCAAAAATCTCTGAATGGCTATCTAACTGATGTAATTCTAAAACATCATCCCCTACGAGCCTATAAATTAAGACTAAATCGGGTTTAACGTGGCAATCTCGACAATTTTTAAACTCAGCACCACCTTTTAAGGGGTGATCTAGGTATTTTTCAGGCAATGGACTATTAGCGACTAAACAGTCCAGTACCTCGGCCCATTCAGCCGTAACTAAATCTAAGTAACGTCTTTTAATGTCTCTTTTAAATGAACTGGTTACGACGATTTTTCGTTTAGCCATTAGCTTCTTCCGACATTGCTTGGATGGCTTCTTCTACTGTTTCGTACTCGGTGTACTCCCCATTTTCAATTTCTTTAAGAGATTGAAGCAACTTTGCTGCTGCTTTAGGGGTTAAAGCTGTTTCCCTCGCATAATCAAAAGATAATGGAATCGTTTTCGTTTTAACAATTTGATTTAAGAACAGTTTAAATGCCTGTGGCATGGTTAAACCGTAGTCCTCCAAAATAGGAGTAACTTTTTCTTTTAGTTCTGCTTCTAAACGCATATTGAAATTGACTGCGGACATGGTTAATCCCTCCAAGGAACCAATAATGTAAAGACAATATAAGGCATAATCTTTACTTTTTCATTACTTTTGATGTAAAAATATGAGTATTAAAACTCTAATTATTGGCATAACAGACTTTCAAATTTTGTTTTCGAATTTTTCTATATAGGGTCGATCACACATAAATCATGATTTTTTCCATAATTGCACTGTTCTTTCATCACACGCACACATGGTTTAGATTCTTCTCCAACAGTACAACTTCGAATCTCAAGCTGAATACCATCCTCTCTTAAACTTTCAATCTTAGAAATATTCTCAAGCGGTTTGATATAAACAGCAAATAACCAAATGATGCCAAGCATAAGAATGGCAAAAATCCCCAAAACTATTGTGATGATTTTCCATGAGAATTGATCACTGGCTGATTCAATTGAATTATTCAAGCGTCCAAGTGCCTTAGCGGTCTTAATAAGCTCCGATGTACCCTCTTGTAAGCCCGTATTTAGCGATTTTGATACGGTGCTATGGGTTTGCCCTGCGATAACCTTCTGAATGCGTTCTTCGGTGATTTGAAGCTCTTTAACGGCCTGATTGACTAGGTTCTGCTGTTGTTCTGCAACTGCCATCAGTGCATATAGCTTTTTTTCATCAGGTGTCATCGGCTCATCCCCTTATAACTCATGGTTTTCTGTTGCTCCCGTTCTAATTTCTGCTGTTCTTTGTACTGTTCCAAAGCAAGCTGTTTGAAGCTATCAAAATCAGCCTTAAAGCTTTCAATACCCTGTTTAATTTCTTTGTCTGAAATTGGGCTGTTTTTGAGGTCTTTCAGGTCTTTTTTCGGGTCGCCTAAGTCTAGTCGTTCAAGCTCTTTATAGGCTGTACGTGACTGTTGCAAGGCTTCCCTGATTTCAGGGTCTTTAGCTTGGCTTGGTAATAGTTTCTTTTCGGGTTCTTTCTCTATGCCTTGCTCTTTGTAGCTTCGCATATCAATACGGCTGTCAATTTGGTGTTTTTCTAAATGGCTGTTGCATAAATCTGCCCATCTTTGGCGTAGGTCTTTAATATCGGTTTTTCGTTCCTGGTAACTCTTGCCTGTATTGTCTTTTTTAGCTCCGCCACGTTCAGGATTCTTGCTGTTATAGCGTTTAAAATATTGTTCTGGATCTCGCTCGATTCCATCTTGTAGACGTTCATTAAACATGAGGTGAACGTGAGGCTGATCGTTGCCGTCCATTGCTTTAGGGTTATGGATCGCAAACTGATACGGATATTTTGAGCCAATTTCAGACTGAATGAAGTCCTCAACCAGTTCTAGGCGTTGCTCGGCATTCATCTCTCTAGGCAGGGCAATTTCATATTCTCGGTAGGTACTGCCATTTTTGCGCTCGTAAAGGTCCGCTGCCTGCCAAAAGTTAATCGGATTATGTTCTGCCCATTTCGGCATATTTCCATAGTCACTATGTTCAAGGTCAGTTTTAGCCTGTTCCTCTTTTTTCTTTTTTTCTTCATCCCGATCTATATATTCAGCATGCGGTGCTGCCTTGCCTGCCTTACCAACTTTGACACTTAAACGAGCAATCGCCATTAGGTTTTATCCTGTTCCTTTTTTTGGTTGCGTTCCTTCTTAAACGCTCTTTGATCGAGTATCGAAGCAAGCACCATAATGAAGATGAGTAGCGGTGCTGCGATCACGCCAAAAATGATATCTTTGATCTTTCCCCATACCTGTTTTAGTTGCATGTTGTTGCTCCTAGCTTTGGTACTTCTTTTTTTCATTCAATTTTCAATTGAACGAAAAAAAGAAGTTTCAGGGTTTTAGGGATGAAGTCCCTAACGTGCTTAGGTTTCTCAATGAAATTGAGAAACGTC
>NZ_VPAV01000047.1:0-5779 GCF_013418995.1 Acinetobacter sp. YH12106 | reverse complement strand
AGAAAGTAACTTAGACCAGTGTTGATCATTCAGCATTGTACGAGGCATAGCGAGAAGTAAATTTGGTTTGGCGATTAAATTTTACTTTCTCGCTATTTTTTTGAACAGAAAATGTCAACAGACCCTAGAATAAATAAAATAAATTATAAGGATTATTATTAGTATCAAGTATTTTTTCATTCTTTCATCCGTAGATTCAAATACCAAGTGCAACGCATTTTTAGCTATTAATCCTAAAGCTTTCCTAAAATTAACATAATACACGTTATACGAAACTGAAAAATTAATTATATCAACTTGATTTTTATGTATTTTTAAAAATTTAAAGCCTAGACCTGAGTCTAGGCTTTTTTGATTTCGTATAACAGCCTATTATATTAAATAGGTCAATTACTAATGCTCTTTCTTTAAGTAAGGTTGTGGCTCTTTAAATCTAGGATCTATAAGTTTTTTCATTTCTTTTTGTTTTTCTTTTTCAATAGCCTCAATTTTAGTAGCTTCTAAATATTCATCACTTTTAATTTCTTCGGCAAGTAACCCAATATATAAAGCATTAGCTTTTTCTATTGATCCTTCCGATTTAGAGAGGGCCATAGCCCACAGGCCAGGTCGTTTATTGCCAGTTGAGAACTCAGTAAGAGCTAATTCATAGAATATTTGCTCATTTTTTTTATGGAGTATAATCTTTTCCTTAATTTTCTTAAAAATCATTGGATTATTTCCTTAAATATTATCTTAAATATTATCTTAAATATATATTCTCATAGAATATTTTGACATGCTCTAACTGAATCAAAAAATATTTTTTATCGCCTTTTTAAGAGACATTAATTTTAAATTTTTCTAAAATTAACATAATACACCTTATACGAAGTTAAAAATGGGAGCTATAGGCCCCCATTTTTATTGTTAAACATTGAATCCTATATGTTTTCCTGTTGGAAGCTCTACATCAATACGGAGCTTTCCACCCATTGCTTCAACATACTTTTTCATGGTTGAAATCTTTAAATCATTGCCACGATTTTCAATTGCTGAAAGCGATGGCTGTTTTATTCCCAAAGTTTCAGCAAGCTCTTTTTGAGAAATTTCGAGTTCTTCACGAATAAGATGAAGCTGATTTTCTAGCAGTAATTCATCTGCCATTTTTTGAATACGGGCTTGGCTCTCTGGAGAGCGGCTAGCTAACAATTCTTGCAGAGTCTTAGCCATTAGATTTATCTCCTAGGGTGGTGAGATGAAGTTGGTATTGTTCATCTGCAATATCAAGCATGTCTTGGTAAAAACGCTTTTTACCGCCTTTATCAGCAATACATAGAACAATAGCCTGTCGTAAGGGATCAAATGCGAAGAAAGCTCTTAAGGGCCTACCGCGATGTTGAACACGCAGTTCTTTCATATTGGTAAATTTAGACTCATACACAGTATCTACTAAAGGACGGCCTAAACTCGGTCCCTGCTGCTGTAGAACAACCAGGGCAGCTAGGACCTTCTCTTGTGTCGATTCATCTTGCTGTTCAAGCCACTGATTAAATAGATCTGTCGTAATGACTGTCCACATACTACAACCAAAATATAGATTATAGTCTATATTTTAGGGGTATTATGCTTGTTTTGCAAATGAGAAAAGATAGGCAATAAAAAACCCCAGCATCCTGCCGGGGTTTCTCATATTGGGTTGCTAGGTATGACTCCTGTCTTACCTCACGCTCCTGGTGCGATCTTTCTTATTCTTGTTGTTTGGAACATCCTGTTCTCTATGACTTCATCATAGGAAAATTCACCTATCCTGGATAGCCGCAAAGGGCCGAGTTTTATGTGAGCCAAAGCGTACAAAATAGCCTAAATTTCATCCACAGTAATTGGGGATAGTTTTCGCCCTGGAAGAGCTGAGAACATTGGGAAAATGCCAAAATTGAGCATTTTTTAGACGATTTTATTGGCGAAAGATTACAAATCTGCTTAAAAAACACACGAGTTGTTAAAACGTGTGTTTTTTGATCTTGAAGGTTGTGTGTTTTTTGTCTTAAACCTTTGATAAATAATATTATTTAAAATCGCATTTCGTATAACGCCCATTATGTTAAATGGGAGGGAGGGAGCAAAATAAGTTAACATTTTGCTTCCGGCCACATTAAGCTAGAGTTTTATTTAAATAAAGCTATTTAGTAATCATTAAATTAATTAAAATCTAAATCTAACACCAGCTCCATATAACCAACCTTTCTCAGAGTTTGATTCTATTTGCCACGACGTTTCATCATTACCTTTTGAATACTCATAGGCAATGTCGATATACGGCATGATCTTTTTACTGATTTCATAGCGAGTTTCAAGCCCTGCGGTTGCACTGCTTAAACCAGTTTTTTTCGCATATTTAGAGTCATCACTAAAGATCGCATCCAACTCTAAATAAGTTTGAATAATCAACTTTTGCGTAATCAGAAAATCACGTTCCGTTTCTAGACTAAAACCCGCATAACTGTCTTCTCCTGCATAGAGATAAGCATCAGTTTCAAAGAAATATGGTGCCATACCATGTAAGCCAATCACTGCATCAACATTTTCTTCGGTGTCTTTGCGATGATCATCGAGTTCAACTTTTTCACTGCGATAACGTGCACCAATCTGTGCATCCCAAAAGTCTGAAATCATACGGCTATATAAAAGTTTGGCATCATAATGTGCATCATGCGATTCTTCTTTATCGGCATGAACTTTAATAAAAACCTTATTTTCATCTGTGCCAATACGGGTTTCAAACTCTGACTTTAAACCGCCTGTGCCATCTTCATTGACAAACCACTTATTATCCACCGTCGTAATCGCATAAATTTGCGCACCGTGTTCTGAGCGATGATCATAATGCGAACTCTGCTGAGTATTCGCATCTGGTACATGATGTAAATGATTAACCGTAGATGTTGCCTGATGTTGTGCATGATTCATCTGACCATGGTTCATTTTCCCCATCATCTGCATGTGTTGTGCATGCTCTTGTGCAGAATGTTGTGAATGATTCATCTCAGACATGGCTTGATGATTCATTGATGGCATATTTTTCCCATTATTCTGAGTAGTTGAATGATGCCCTTCGTGCGCCACACTTAAGGTCGTTAAACTCAATACCGCAACAGAAAAAATCGCTTTCAATACAAAATTAGTGATGTGCATGTTCAGCTCCTTTTTGCTCAGTTACTTGTTGAGTTTGAGTCGAATTTGTACCTTGAATTGGCATTGTAGATACTTGTTCATCGCTAACATTCGCCACGATTAACTTGTTCATCATCCCCGCACTCATGTGATACAACAAATGACAATGGATTGCCCATTCACCCAATTCATCCGCAGTTAATAAAGCCGTAACTGTTTTACCCGGTGGTACGATCAATGTGTGTTTATTTGGCATATCTACCGACTCTTGACCATTCTCCAACTGCATAAACATACCGTGTAAATGCATCGGGTGCGCCATCATACTGTCATTAATAAATTTGATACGGATACGCTCGCCATATTTCACTTTTAACGGCTCAGCATCACTAAATTTTTTACCGTTAATGGTCCAAATATAACGTTCCATAGTACCGCCCAAACGCACGACCAATTCACTGCTGGCTTCACGAGTATCTTTTTGCGGCTCTAATGATTTTAAATCGCTATATTGCAAGGCTTTATTACCTGCAGGTGTAGAGGCATTTGCCCAACCATAAACCACTTGATCATTTTTTTGCGGTTTTACTGCGCTATGCTGTGAATGATCCGTGCCTTTCATATCGCCATGGTTCATTTTCGAATGATCCATTCCTGAATGATCACCACCACCATGTCCCATATCTTCCATAGTCGGTTTTACTGCGCTATGCTGTGAATGATCCGTGCCTTTCATATCGCCATGGTTCATTTTCGAATGATCCATTCCTGAATGATCACCACCACCATGTCCCATATCTTCCATAGTCAAAAGCGAGCGTGGACGTGGCTGAGGCATATGAATGCCGTGTGTCACAGGATTTAGTTCATTGTGTAGCGTACCAATCGCATAACCTGAACGGTCAATTGACTCAGCTTCAATTTGATAATGTCCACCTTTTGGCTCCACAATCACATCATAAGTTTCAGCCGTACCAATACGGAATTCATCTACAGAAATGGGTTTCACAGGCTGACCATCAGCACTAACCACAGTCATTTTCAAGTTAGGAATACGGACATCGTAGAAAGACATCGCAGATGCATTCACAAAACGTAGGCGAATTTTTTCATTCGGTTTAAACATTCCTGTCCAATTTTGTTCAGGTGTTTTGCCATTAATGAGGAAGGTATAACCTGTAACATCCGACATGTCGGTTTTTAGCATACGCATCTGATTCCACATTTTGCGGTCAGACCATGTCGCTTTTATGCCATCACGTTTAACCTGCTTCCAAACATCACCCAAGGTTTCACGCTGATCTTGATAATATTCAGCTGAAATTTTAAGATCTTTCTGAATTTGATCACTGGTTTTTTCATGAAAATCTGACAACATCACCACATAGTCACGTTCAGCTTTTTCATGTGCTGCCAATGGTGTTTTACCTTTTGGATAAATCACAAAAGAACCATATAAGCCGTCTTGTTCCTGTCCTTTAGAATGAGCGTGATACCAATAAGTCCCGCTTTGGCGAATCTTGAATTTATAAACATACTCGCTTTGAGGCTTAATACCGTTAAAACCATTAAATCCTGGTACACCATCCATAATGCCCGGCAACAACAGTCCGTGCCAATGAATAGAAGAATCTTGGTTTTTTAAATTATTTTTCACGCGAATGATGGCTTCATCACCCTCTTCAAACTCAAGCAAAGGCGCAGGAAATTGACCATTTACGGTAATGCGCTTTACAGGCTTTCCAGTTGGGCTGACCACTGCTTCATCAATAACAAGCTGATATTCACGCACTTCGGCAAAAACCAAAGGCGACGATGCAAAACAAATACCTGCTAATAGGTACGAACTAATTTTATGAGACATAACTTAACCTTAATTTTTGAAAAATAAATAAATTTTAAAAAAAATTGGTTAAGTTTTAGGAGGACGTGAAATTTCTTGCCAATACCCATTTAGATATTGGTTGAGGTAATAAAAATTAGGCTGATCTATAGAATAGAAGGTATCTAGGGGATCTAGCGAGCTTTGCAAAGAATGAAGACATGAGATCTGTGTCTGGCAGGATAAGCTAGAACATTCCTGACACTTTTTGTGATCTATATTCTGATTAATAGCTAAATGATTATGGCAATCGGTATTCGTCTGTACTTCGTGATTAATAGCTAAATGATTATGGCAATCGGTATTCGTCTGTACTTCGTGATTAATACCATGTTGAGTGACTTGCTGTGCTTGATCTAAACAATGATCTTGGCTCATTTCAGTTTGCATATTGATATGCATTATCTTTACTGATGCAACAGACACACTACTCCATCCTATGGCAAAAACCATAAGAAAACAAAACCAAAGTTTTTTGGAGAGATGAGTCAACACGAATGCTATCTAGGAATAGAATTTAATCCAATATATCTTAACGGAATTTCAACTATTTACAACTCAATATAATTTAGTAGTTTCTCTAAAATTAACATAATACACCTTATACGAAACGTGTTTGTTAGAACCCATTTAAAGTGTCTATATTCTCACCAATAAAAATGTCTGGTTTATGATGGTTTTTATCACCATGGACTGGATATAAAATATAGATGCTGATCACTATGTCTGACAAAGAAATTCAAC